>CALRLJ020000166.1:0-7895 GCA_943368635.1 Sediminibacterium ginsengisoli
ATGAAAGTGTCGGTTCGTCAGGTCTTCGGTATCGACAGCGATCTCGAGGTTCCTGCCTATTCCAATGGCGATCCCCATGTGCCGGATGTCGATTCCGATTACCGGTTCGACCGCGCCACCACGCTGGCCATTCTCGCAGGCTTTTCCAAAAATCGCCGCGTCATGGTCACCGGCTTTCACGGTACCGGCAAGTCGACTCATATCGAGCAGGTCGCGGCGCGCCTGAATTGGCCCTGCGTGCGCGTCAATCTCGACAGCCATATCAGCCGTATCGATCTCGTCGGCAAGGACTCCATCGTCGTGCGCGATGGCAAGCAGGTCACGGAATTCCGTGACGGCATCCTGCCGTGGGCGCTTCAGCACAACGTCGCGCTGGTGTTCGACGAATACGATGCCGGCCGCCCGGACGTGATGTTCGTGATCCAGCGCGTGCTCGAAGTGTCGGGCCGCCTCACTCTCTTGGACCAGAACAAGGTAATCAAGCCGCATCCGGCATTCCGCTTGTTCTCGACCGCCAACACGATCGGTCTCGGCGATACGTCCGGCCTCTATCACGGCACTCAGCAGATCAACCAGGGTCAGATGGACCGTTGGTCGATCGTCACCACGCTGAATTATCTGCCGCATGACGAGGAAGTCGAAATCGTGCTGGCGAAAGCCAAGCACTATCGCACCGACGCGGGCCGCGACACCGTCAACAAGATGGTGCGTCTCGCGGATCTGACGCGTAACGCCTTCGCCAACGGCGATCTGTCGACGGTGATGTCGCCGCGTACGGTTATCACGTGGGCTGAGAACGCTGAGATCTTCGGCGACATCGGTTTTGCGTTTCGCGTCACCTTCCTCAACAAGTGCGACGAGCTCGAGCGGCCGCTGGTGGCGGAATTCTATCAGCGCTGCTTCAATGCAGAGTTGCCGGAATCTGCTGTGAACGTGGCGTTGAGCTAGGATTTGCCTCTCCCCGTTTGAGCGGGGAGGAAAGGTTGCATGAGCACGTCCAACATCAAATTCAGGACCGGGTCGAAGGAATCTCCGACGGAGCCGTTCAAGCGGGCGGTGACGTCGGCGTTGCGGGCCATCGCCAAGCAACCTGAACTTGAAGTGACGTTTGCCGCCGAGCGTCCCGGCCTGTCGCCGGGCAAGGCACGCCTACCTGAACCGGCGCGGAAACTGACCCGCAAGGACGCCGCCATCGTGCGTGGCCACGCGGATTCCATTGCGCTGAGAATCGCCTGTCACGATCCGAAGGTTCATCGCAAGCTGGTGCCGGGCAATCCGCAGGCGCGTGGCGTGTTCGACGCTGTCGAGCAGGCGCGTGTGGAAGCGATCGGTGCCAAGCGCATGAGCGGTGTCGCCAAGAATCTCACCGCGATGCTCGACGATCACTTTCATCGCGGCAAGTATGACGAGATCACCGACCGCGCCGATGCGCCGCTGGCCGATGCATTGGCGATGATGGTACGCGAACGGTTGACGGGCCTCGCGCCGCCGGTCGCAGCACGCAAAATGGTGGATCTGTGGCGGTCCGTTCTTGAGGACAAGATCGGCCCGCGTCTCGACCGGTTGAAAGAGTTCACCGAGGATCAGTCGCGGTTCGGCGATGTGGTCCACGATCTGCTGGATGCGCTGGAGCTTGGCGACGACCGCAACGCGGATCAGGACGAAGACGACAACGAGGATGAGAACCGCGACGGCGAGAAAGACCAGTCCGGTGCGGACGGTTCGCCGGATACCGAATCCGCCGAGGAGATGAGCGCCGATCAGGCGCAGTCGTCCACCGAGGAAATGTCGGAAAACGCGATGGAAAGCGCGCAGGCCTCGGCCAGCGACGCCTTCGACGACAATGAGATGGGCGATGACGAGACGCCCGGCGAGGCGCATCGCCCGCCGAACCGCGGCGCCAACGAGCACCGCGGGCCGGAATATCACGCCTTCGCACCGAAGTTCGACGAGGTTGTTTCGGCGGAAGATCTCTGTGAGAGCGACGAGCTTGAACGTCTGCGCAGCTATCTCGATAAGCAGCTCGCGCATTTGCAGCACATCGTCGCGCGGCTGGCCAACCGGCTGCAACGAAAGCTGATGGCGCAGCAGAATCGCGCCTGGGAGTTCGATCTCGAGGAAGGCATTCTGGACCCGGCGCGGCTGTCGCGCGTGGTGACCGATCCGCATCACCCGCTGTCGTTCATGCACGAGAAGGAAGCAACCTTCCGCGATACGGTGGTCACGCTGCTACTCGACAATTCCGGCTCGATGCGCGGGCGGCCGATCACGGTTGCGGCGACCTGCGCCGACATTCTGGCGCGGACGCTGGAGCGTTGCGGCGTCAAGGTCGAGATACTCGGCTTCACCACGCGGGCGTGGAAGGGCGGTCAGTCGCGCGAGGCGTGGCTGGCGGCGGGCAAGCCCGCCAATCCCGGCCGCCTGAACGACCTGCGTCACATCATCTATAAATCCGCAGACGCGCCGTGGCGTCGTGCGCGGAAAAATCTCGGCCTGATGATGCGTGAAGGCCTGCTCAAGGAAAATATCGATGGCGAGGCGCTCGACTGGGCGCACAAGCGCCTGCTCGGGCGATCCGAGCAGCGCAAGATCCTGATGATGATTTCGGACGGTGCGCCAGTGGACGACTCCACGCTGTCGGTCAATCCCGGCAATTACCTCGAGCGGCATCTGCGCCATATCATCGAGGAGATTGAGACCCGCTCGCCGGTCGAACTGATCGCTATTGGCATCGGTCATGACGTCACGCGCTATTATCGCCGTGCGGTGACGATTGTGGACGCGGAAGAACTCGGCGGGGCCATCACCGAAAAGCTGGCCGAGCTGTTCAGCGAGACGCATGTCGAGGCCCCGTCGCCGTCGCGGCGACGCAGACTTCACTCCTGACAACATGACCATCGACGTCAGCCGCCGGCGATTTCTGAAGAACGCCGCGGCAGTTCTTCCTGCTTGTGCAGTCGGGGTCGGTGCGGACCCCGCTGTCGCGCAGGCGGTTTCCAACGTCGAGGTCAAGGCGCGCTCGATCGACTCCTTCGATCCGCGCGATCCGACCCACATTCGTTATGGTTCGCTCGAATTTCGCAGCGGGCTTATCCTCACCTCGTCGTTTCGCGGGTTCGGCGGCTTGTCGGGATTGAGGCTCGACAAGAAGGGCGAGCAGTTCATTGCCGTGAGCGACAAGGGTCACTGGTTCACCGGGCGTCTTGCCTATCGCGGCAAACGTCTTGCTGGATTGGCCGATGTGAAATCCGCGCCGCTGCTCGACAGCGACGGCAAGAAAATCACCGCGCGCGGCTGGTTCGACAGCGAGTCGCTCGCGCTTGATGGATCGACGGTCTATGTGGGCCTCGAGCGCGTCAATCAGATCCTGCGGTTCGATTTCGCCAAGGGCGGGATCCGCTCGCGCGGCGAGGCGATACCGGTGCCGCCCGGTATCGGCGATCTGCCTTTCAACAAGGGGCTTGAGGCGCTGGTGTTCGTCCCCAAGGGGCAGCCGCTGGCAGGAACGCTGATTGCGATTTCGGAGCGCGGGCTCGATCCGTCGGGAAACATTCTCGGCTTCCTGATTGGTGGACCGTCGCCAGGCCGGTTCATGGTCAAGCGCACCAAGAATTTCGACATCAGCGATGCCGTCCTGCTGCCATCCGGCGATCTGTTGCTGTTGGAGCGAAAGTTCTCGCTGCTCGAGGGCGTCGGCATCCGCATTCGTCGGGTGCCGTTCAATTCGATTGTGCCGGATGCGGTGATCGACGGGCCGACCATCTTCGATGTCGATCTCGGCTATGAGATCGATAACATGGAGGGGATCGACGTGCATGTCACCGAGGATGGCGACACCGTATTGACGATGGTCTCGGACGATAATTTCTCGGTGATCCAGCGCACGCTGCTGCTTCAGTTCACACTGGTCGATCCCTGAGCATTAAATCCCCGAGCGGGACGAGGCGGATGACAAAAAGGCCGGGTCGAAACCCGGCCTTTTCAAAATTCTATCGATGTAAAAAGATCAGCTCGCAGCGGCGAGCTTCTTCTTTTCGATCTGGCGCTTCAGTTCGACCGCCTTCGGCGACAGGTCGCCGGCGCTGGCCTTAATCAGGAATGCATCGAGGCCGCCGCGGTGATCGACCGACTTCAGTGCATTGGTCGAAACACGCAGGCGCACCGAGCGGCCGAGCGTGTCCGAAATCAGGGTGACGTTGCACAGGTTCGGCAGGAACCGGCGCTTGGTCTTGTGGTTCGAGTGGCTGACCTTGTGGCCAACCTGAGGGCCCTTGGCCGTCAATTCGCAGCGCCGAGACATAGCGTAATCCTTTGGCGAAATCTTGTGTCGCCCCGGACCACCGGAGAGGGGTCGCGTGGGGAGTTAAAACCGTCCATTTCAGGAACGGCGGAGCTATAAGGGGCCAGCCGCCCAGCGTCAAGGTTAGGAGGCGATTTCAGCGGTTTATCTGCGAATTTCAGGAATGGCCGCCGCTGGCGAAAATGCCGATTTTCCCCGTCAAACCAGTGATTTCCCAACATATTATCGACGTATTCCCTAATGAGAAAGGATGTCACAGGCTTTCGATACGACTTTCGCGGCCTTTGCGGGATTATTGTCTCGCCGATGCCGTGCCCGGTGGCACCGGTTAATCGCCGGTCATTGCGCAACAGGATTTTCATCGGTGGACATGCCCCGGTTCCCAGACTTCGTTCGAAAAGCTTCCCGGATCGCCACAGCCAAGTTTTGTCTGCAGGGCGGTTTGGCCGTCTGCGCCGCCGCGGTGGCCATGCCCATCGGCTCCGCAAATGCTCAGGGGCGTCTGGACGCAAAATACGTAGCCTCGCTGGCGGGTCTGCCGATCGGCAAGGGGGCCTGGGTCGTCGATGTCTCGGAAGATCAGTATTCGGCGGCGGTGAGCGGCGCGACCACCGGCCTGATGAAATCCATCGGCGGTGGCAACGGCACCGGCACCGCGCAGGGTCGCATCGCCGCCGGTCAGTTCGTGCCATTGACGTACATTTCGACCATCAACTACGGGAAGAAGGCTGAGGTTATCCGTATCTTGCTGGGTGGCGGCAACGTGAAGGACTCGGCGATCGAGCCGAAGCCGCCAGAAAACCCGGATCGTATTCCGGTCACCGACGCGCATCGCCGCAATGTTCTCGATCCGATGACGGGTTCGCTGCTGAAAGTGCCTGGCACCGGCGATCCGGTCGGCCCCGAAGCTTGCCGTAGGACGCTCTCGGTATTTGACGGCCGGATGCGTTACGATCTGCGTCTCGATTACAAGCGCATGGAAACGGTCAAGGCTGAAAAGGGCTATCACGGACCGGTTGTGGTCTGTGCGGTCTACTTCACGCCGATCGCGGGCTATGTCCCCGACCGGGTGTCGATCAAATACGTCGCGGCCCAGCGCAATATGGAAATCTGGTTCGCGCCCATTGCAGGCACACGGGTGCTGGCGCCATTCAGGATCGCCATCCCGACGCCGCTCGGCACCGGCCTGATCGAGGCGACGGAATTCATTTCGGCGCAGAAGACCGCCAAAACGAACTAACCGAGACGAACTGACCGATACGGACTAACCACGACAAATTGAGCGCAGGCGATCCGGTTTGCCGGTCCCGCATCTATCGCGGCGAGGCAATGATTCAGCGGCGAATCTCATCGTGAATCGTGTTGACTCTTCGGCCAATCCGATTCGACTCCGCACTTAACGAATTTATCCAAATCCCGGCGTGCGCGGAGCATCTTCAAACCCCATCTAGTATCGCCGGCCGGCGGTTTATGCGACATGTTGAGGGCACCGAGGCCGTCACGGCGGGAGTCAGCGATTCGGGCTTCTTTCGTTCCTTACCCGTTCCAAACCTTAAGTTGCGAGGCGAAAAGCGTCGCATTGTGAGACACTTCCTTCAAACTGGCTGCGGCGTCCGCGTCGTGTGCGTTATGCGGACTTCTCGATTATGCCCTTGTCGTCTTCCGTCCCGCTGTTTTCCAATGCGCGCGCGCCCGGAGCCGGTGTCACTGCGGTGCTCGGGCCCACCAACACCGGCAAGACGCATCTTGCGATTGAGCGGATGCTGGCGCATTCGTCCGGGATCATCGGCTTGCCGCTGCGGTTGCTGGCGCGCGAGGTCTACAACAAGATTTCCGCGCGGGCCGGGGCGGATGCGGTTGCGCTGATTACCGGCGAAGAGAAGATCAAGCCGCCGCGTGCGCGATACTGGGTCTCCACTGTCGAGGCGATGCCGCGCGATCTCGATGTGTCGTTTCTTGCTGTGGACGAAATCCAGATCGCTGCGGATCTGGAACGCGGTCATGTTTTCACCGACAGGATTCTGAACCGGCGCGGGCGCGATGAAACGCTGTTGCTGGGGGCGGCCACGATGCGGCCGATCATCGAGCGGCTGTTGCCCGGCGCCAATATCGTCACCCGCCCAAGACTGTCGCAACTCGAATTCGCCGGAGATCGCAAGATCACGCGGCAGCCGCGACGCACCGCGATTGTCGCCTTCTCCGCCGATGAAGTTTACGCCATCGCCGAACTGATCCGGCGTCAGCACGGCGGTGCCGCCGTGGTGCTGGGATCGTTGTCGCCGCGCACACGTAACGCGCAAGTCGAAATGTTCCAGTCCGGCGACGTCGATTATCTCGTCGCCACCGACGCGATCGGGATGGGCCTCAACCTCGACGTCGATCACGTGGCCTTTGCGTCGGATCGAAAATACGACGGCTATCAGTTCCGCCGGCTGACCCCATCGGAGTTCGCGCAGATCGCCGGTCGCGCTGGCCGTGCAACGCGCGACGGCACCTTCGGCACCACGGGGCGCTGTGCGCCGTTCGAGCCGGAACTGGTGAACGCGCTGCAGAACCACACCTTCGACAGCGTGAAAATGTTGCAGTGGCGGAACACGCAGCTGGATTTCTCGTCGCTGGGCGCGCTTCAGGTGTCGCTTGCGCTGGTGCCGAACCATGAGGTTCTGACCCGTGCGCCGATCGCCGAGGACATCCGCGTGCTCGATCATGCCGCGCGCGATGAGGATGTCCGGGACATGGCCAAGGGTGCCGATGCCGTCGAGCGGCTGTGGGAAGCCTGCCAAATCCCGGATTATCGCAAGCTCGCGCCCGCCGCGCACGCTGAACTCGTCACCACGTTGTACGGTTTCCTGATGCGAAAAGGGCGGATTCCGGACAACTGGTTTGAGGCCCAGATCGCGCAAACCGACCGTACAGACGGCGATATCGACACCTTATCGGCCCGGATCGCGCAGATCCGGACCTGGACATTCGCGGCAAATCGTCCCGATTGGCTGGTTGATCCGGAGCGCTGGCAGGGAATTGCCCGCGCGGTCGAGGATAAATTGTCGGATGCCCTGCATGAACGGCTAACTGAGCGTTTCGTTGATCGCCGGACCAGTGTATTGATGCGGCGCTTACGGGAAAACACGATGCTGAATACTGAGATTGGGAAGACCGGCGAAGTGATCGTAGAGGGCCATATGATTGGCCGTCTCGACGGATTCATGTTCGCGCCGGAGTCGGCTGAAGCAGGCTCCGATGCCAAGGCCTTGCAGGCTGCGGCGCTCAAGGCGCTCGCCGGCGAGATCGACGCGCGCGCTGAAAAGCTCTCGAACGCGCCGGACGATCAGTTCGTGCTGGCCTCCGACGGGACGATGCGCTGGACCGGCGACGCCGTCGCCAAGCTGGTCGCTGCCGACGATGTGCTGCATCCCCGCATTCGGATTATCGCCGACGAGCGCCTGACCGGTCCGTCACGCGAGGCCGTGCAGACGCGGCTCGACCTGTGGCTGAAGACGCATATCGAAAAGATTCTCGGCCCGATGTTCGAGCTGTCGAAGGCCGAAGACGTCACCGGCATCGCGCGCGGCATCGCCTTCCAGTTGATCGAAGC
>CALRLJ020000167.1:0-7874 GCA_943368635.1 Sediminibacterium ginsengisoli
GATGCGGTATCGGATTCAGCTTGTTCTGGGACGACATCGCTCGGGTATCTCCTGCCCACGTGACTTCATCGAGGTCCGGCTGGCCCGGAGCTTTTCTCCGAAGCTACTGTTCCGGCGCATCTTTTGCAAAGAACTTATAATGCAAGGGCTTTGGCTGCGACCTCCCGGCCGCGCTACAAGAAACGCCGCCTGCGCCAGTCGAGGATTTTGGCACTGACCTCGTTGGGCTGTTCCTGCTGGGTCCAGTGGCCGCTGTCCTTGACCAGGTATTTTTCGAGGTCGGGAACAATATTCTCCATCCCGTCGCATGACGATGGTGGAAGCACCGCATCGTTCTCGGCCATAATCATGAGCGAAGGGACGCGCACCGTGTGATCGATATGAGCCGAACGCTCCCAGTTGCGGGTCATGTTGCGATACCAGTTGATCCCGCCGGTGAAGCCAGAGATTTTGAATGCATCGACAAACACCTGCATTTCCTCGGGCGTCAGGATCTTCTCGCGCGGGTCGAGCTTGCCATCGTAGCCCGCAACCATCTGCGGGAACGCCATGTTCAGCTTCGGCGATGCGCCCAACCCGCCGGCGGGCGGCCCCTCGCTAGCCTCCGCAGGCTTTTTTTGTGGCATCGGCTTGCGCATGAAGAAGTCGAAGGTCTGTTCGACCCGGCTGTCGAATATCTTGTCGGCGCGGCGTTCCCGGTCCTGAAACTGCGCGATGTAGAGATGATCGCCGTAGCGCTTGCGCAATAGCGCGATCGGATCGCTCGATGTGCGCGGCGTATGCGGCGTATTGACGCCGATGACTCCCGCCACACGTGACGGGTGCCGCAGCGGCATCTGCCAGACGATAAATCCGCCCCAGTCGTGGCCGACAAAGATCGCCTTGTCGATTTTCAGGTGATCCAGCAAGCCGACCAGATCGCCGGTCAGGTTCTCGATGTCGTAAGCCTCGACCGGCTCGGGGCGGTCCGTCGCGCCATAGCCGCGTTGATCCGGCGCGATGACTCGAACGCCAGCCTCGCTCAGCGCCTTGATCTGGTGCCGCCACGAAAACGCAATCTCCGGCCATCCGTGGCACAACACCACCGGCGGCTTGTCTGTTTTGGGACCGGCCTCATAAAAGCCCATGCGTACGCCATTGACCTCGGCATACTGAAGCTGCGGCATTTCCAGCATTGCAGGCATCGCGTTTCAGCTTGCGACGCTTGCGAGGTTACCCGGTGGGGTAACCGCCGCTGCAAGACGCGCGAACTCCTCAGGCATCATATCCGCCAGCACCTCGACATGCGGAATGATGTTGGCCCCGGCGATAAAACCGAAGTCGAGTTGATCGCGATAGCTTTGCACGGTGATGTTCAGAGCAAGACCGTGGGTCGAGATCGAGACCGGAAAGATATGAAGCAACTCAGCGCCCACGGCATACAAGGTCTGACGCGGTCCGGGAACGTTTGAGATCGTGACGTTCGCCGAGGGCGGCAGCACATCGGACAGGTTGGAGCGGCTGTACAGCAACGCCAGCACCTGAATGAGAATCGGTGCACCCAACATGGAGATGTTGGACATCGACGGCATCAGCGCCCGCAAAGGATGCGACATCTCCTTGGATTTTGCCGATTGGGCGATGATCGCCTGAAGCCGCTCCTTCGGATCTTCGATGTTGGTTGCAAGCGAACAGATCATGCCGAACACCTGATTGTTGGCGTCCGTATTGCCTTCCTCGCGCAGCGAGATCGGCACCGCCGCCGTCAGCGACCGGTTCGGCAGCCCGCCGTGTTCGAGCAGATACCTGCGCAGCACACCGCTCGACAACGCCATCACCACGTCGTTGAGTTTGCCGCCGGCCTGCTTGGCGATCGCCTTGGCTTCGGGCAACGACACCGAAACGCCGGCAAAACTGCGCTCCGAGGAAATCGACTTGTTCAGCATGGTCGATGGCGAAACCATGCTTGCGAGGCTGTCGCGTGATTTTGGATCGGAAACCTTCGCAACCATGTCGCGAATGCTTTTGGCGGCTTCAGGAATGCCGCCGATCATCTTGATGCCGCTCTCGATCTGAAACATCGCGTTGTCGAATAAAACAGACCCGAGATCGCTCTTGCCGCTGCGCGGCAGATCGAAGCTCTTGGCCTTGGTCGCATCGAGCGGCTGGCGCCAGAGCTGGGTATAGGAATCGAGCATATTGGCCGCGATGTCGCGCGGCTCGTTAGCCGGCTTGTTCGGAACGACCTTCGGAAATTCGCGTGGCACCGGGGTGATGTCGTAGATCATGTTGGTGAGCGCCGCACCTGCGCCACCATCGATACAGGCATGGTGCATCTTGGAATAAAGCCCGATCTCGTCGTTCTCCATGCCCTCGAACACATAGAATTCCCACAAAGGGCGCGCCCGGTTCAGCAGCTTCGCGTGCATCCACCCGACAGTCTGCTCCAGGATCTTGCGGTTGGCAGGCGCCGGAAGGCTGGCGCGAAAGATGTGCCGGTTGATGTCGAACTGGTCGTCCTCGACCCAGCTCGGGTTGTCGATGTCGAGCGGTGCTTTCTCCAGCCGCGCCATCAGGATCGGCGCAACATGAATCCGATCCGCGATCATCTTCTTGAACTCTTCGAAGAAATCACCTTTGTAGCCGTCCTTCAGCCGGAAGATCGCCATGCTTCCGACGTGCATCGGCATCTCGGGTGTTTCGAGATAAAGGAACGATGCATCCATCGAGGACAGCTTCTTGGCCTGACTCATAGTAACCTCCCGTTTCAACGAGACCATGATGCCTGCGGGCGATCCGCTTCGGCGTCACGATCCGATTGCCGCTGTTGCCTTTCCGGCAATTCTCACGCGGCAGTTATCTTGTCAGGCGCCAGCTTTCTCCGGTCGCGCGTAAGCCAGCGCAAACGGACCCGAGCGATCGAACGGATGAAAGTCACCCTCCGGCTGCGCGAGACGATCGGCGACGGCCCACAGCGCGGCGGCATTGACGCCAATTCCGATATGGCTTGCGAGCGTGATCTCGATGTTCTCAGCCTTGTCCGAGTCGCGCACAAGGCAGGTCCGCCAATTCACGATTCCGTCAGTGCGCGTATAGAGCGACGATGTCGGCACCGGAAGATCGCCGGCGATCGATTGAATGTCCTTCAAGTCGGCGTCTTCGATGGTTTCGCCCGACACCATCTCATAGACGCGCTTGGCGTTCGTCGCGGTGATGTCACCGGAAAACGGACTGCCCAGTGTCACGACATAGCGGATCATCTCGGGCATGCGCAAAGCGAGATCCCGCGCATAGACACCGCCAAGGCTCCAGCCGACTAGACTGACCTTGCGGCCGGTTGCGCTATGCACGCTGGCCAGCAATTTGCCGAGCTTGTCCCGCATGCTGTAGACGCCGCCGGTGTTGCGGCCGAGGCCCCATGGATGGGTGGAAAATCCAAGCAAGTCGAGATAGCGCCGCAGGATGAGTGTGGAAACATCGCTCGCCAAAAGACCCGGCAATACCAGCACGGGATGACCGTCGCCGCGGGGAGCGGTTAAAAGCGCAGGCGCCATCAACAACGTGGCATTCAATTCGAAGACGCCCCGCCCTTCCGCAAGGAACAGACCCAGATTTGGCGGGCGAAGCCGGCCCTTCTCGGCGAGGTGGCTCTCGTTAACTGTCATCGCGACCTGCCCGTGCAAACGCCATCATTGAACGCGCTCTTTGCTGCTCCGCATTGAGGCAGCCCGCTCAGTCTAGAAGCATGTCGGGCCTCATGCCAATCGGCTTTCAGCGAAAACGGCCGCGTGGTGAATTTTATTGCTCTGCACCATGTTCCGGCACATGTTGCGCAAGCCGGACCGCTGGAAATCGCTGCATGCGACCTCATGCCCCCGGATCGGCCCCGACGCATTTCCTGCACATTTGCGATAGCCTGTGACCACGATGGCCCGAGACCTATTATGAGCACATATCGCCTCGACCACCTGTTTGCACCACGCTCGATCGCGCTGGTCGGCGGAAGCTCAAAGCCCTCTTCCGTGGGCGGCGCAACGCTGCGCAATCTCTTCGGCGGTGGCTTTGGCGGCCCGATCTACATCGTCAACCGCAAGCATTCCGAAATCGAAGGCATCAAGACGCTCCGCGACATCAAGGACATTCCCGGCACGCCTGACCTCACGATTATCTCGACACCGCCCTCCGCCATTCAGGGGATCGTGAAAAATGCAGGCGCGCGCGGCTTTCCGGCTGCGATGGTGCTCTCCGCCGGGCTGGGTCTCGGCACCGGCTCCTATACGGAAGCCATCGCACAGACCGCACGGACGACGGGCCTGCGCCTGATCGGTCCATCGCTCGGCGTTCTGGTGCCGCGCATCAAACTGAACGCCAGCTTCGCGTCGCGGCTGCCGCAACCTGGCGACCTCGCGCTGATTTCGCAATCCGGCGCTATCTCGACCGCTCTCGTCGAATGGGCCGCAAACCGCAACGTCGGATTCTCGGCTATTGTATCGATGGGTGAAAATCTTGACGTCGATTTCGCCGACTTGCTCGACTATTTCGCGCTCGATTCCGACACGCGCGCCATCCTGCTTTATGTCGAGTCGATCGGCGACGTCAGAAAATTCATGTCGGCGGCGCGTGCCGCTGCGCGCGTCAAACCCGTGGTCGTCATCAAGTCCGGACGTCACAGCCAAGGCGCGCGCGCGGCAGCAACCCATACCGGCGCGCTGGCGGGATCAGACGCCGTCTACGATGCGGCATTCCGCCGGGCTGGACTGCTGCGGGTGCTCGACCTCGACGAGTTGTTCTCCGCCGCTGAAACGTTGGGGCATCTTCAATCGTCGCATGGCCACCGGCTTGCAATTGTCACCAACGGAGGTGGACTCGGCGTGCTCGCAGTAGATCGGCTGATCGATCTTGGCGGCGAACTCGCAGGTCTTTCCGACGGCGTCAAGAAAAGCCTCGACAAGGTACTGCCCGAGCGATGGTCCGGCGCCAATCCCGTCGATATTCTCGGCGACGCTGACGGCGAACGCTACGCAAAGGCCTGCGAACTCGTGCTGGGAGATACCGCCAACAATGCGGTTTTGATCATGAATTCGCCCAACACACTGGCCTCTCCGGTCGAATCCGCACAAGCAGTCGTCGCCGCGGTGAAAAAACACCGCGCCGAGACCTATTCACGCAAGCCTGTTTTCGCAGCTTGGGTCGGCGATAGCGGCCCCGCCAGTGCTGTGTTTGGCGAAGCTGGCATTCCTCACTTCTCCAGCGAAGCGGATGCCGTGCGCGGCTTCATGCATATTGTACGTTATCGCGAAGGTCTGGACGTCGCGATGCAGACGCCGCCTAGCTTGCCGGAAGATTTCGCGCCCGATGTGACGACGGCGCGTGCGATCGTCCAGACTGCTCTGCAGGACAAGCGCGGCTGGCTCAATCCGATCGAAATTACAGAACTGTTCGCGGCCTATGCGATCCCCATTGCTTCTGCGGTGCTGGCGCGCGATCCGGATCAGGCGGCTCGCGCGGCGACCGCGATCCTGGCATCCGGCAACACGGTCGTGGTCAAGATCAGTTCACCCGACATCCTGAACAAGTCCGACGTTGGCGGCGTACGGCTGAACCTGACCAGCGAACGCGCGGTGCATGACGCCACCGACGAAATCCTGCAACGCGCCGCCAAGATGCGGCCGAAGGCCCGCATCGATGGCGTGACTGTCCATCCGATGATCCTGCGTCCTCGCGCACGCGAACTGATTGCGGGCCTCGCCGACGACCCGAGTTTCGGCCCCGTCGTGGTGTTCGGGCGCGGCGGCACCGCCGTCGAAGTCATCAACGACAAGGCGCTGGCGCTTCCGCCGCTCGATCTCAATCTCGCGAAGGATCTGATAGCCCGCACCCGCGTTTCGCGCATTCTCAAGAGTTACCGCGATGTCCCGGCAGCGGATGAAGGCGCGGTTGCGCTGTTGCTGGTGAAAATCGCGCAAATGGCGGCGGACTTGCCCGAGATCCGTGAGCTCGACATCAATCCCCTGCTCGCGGACAAGGATGGCGTAATCGCCGCCGATGCCCAAGTCTCGATAGCGCCGCTGAGCGATGCGATCCGCGGCTCCGGTCATTATCGCTTCGCGATCCGGCCTTACCCGAAGGAATGGGAGCGCCATACAACGCTGAAGGACGGCAGAAGCATTTTTGTGCGGCCGGTCCGGCCCGAGGACGAGCACCTCTATCCCGAATTTTTCTCGCATGTGAGCCAGGAGGACATCCGGCTACGGTTTTTCTCCGCGATGAAAGAGCTGACCCATCCGTTCATCGCGCGTCTGACGCAGCTCGATTACGCGCGCGCAATGGCCTTTATCGCCATCGAAGAAACCACCGGCAAGATGCTGGGCGTGGTGCGCCTTCACACCGACGCCGATTTCGCCAGCTCTGAATTCGCCGTGCTGGTGCGATCCGACCTCAAGGGCGTGGGTCTCGGCCTGCTGTTCATGAAGCTGATCGTTGAATACGGCCAAGCGGAAGGCGTGCGCGCCATCCGCGGTCAGGTACTGAGCCGGAATGCCAGAATGCTGGACATGTGCCGGCGGCTCGGGTTCGAAACCCGTCCAGATCCGGAGAACTCCGACATCTCGCTTGTGGTTCTGCCATTGGCAGAACCAGCGAAGTAACCGATGCTTTAGGGAACGAGCACGGCCCGGCCGACGAGCTTGCCATGCTTGAGATCGTTCAGCGCTGCATCGACCTGCCCGAGCTGCAGCTTTGTGACCGGGATCGGTGCGATCTTCTTCTCCCGCACCAAGTCAATCAATTCCTGCGTCTCGCGCAAATTGCCGACGTAACTGCCCTGAATGGTGACAGCCTTGATCGGGATCAACGGCAACGCCCATGGCGCGCCGCCGCCGAACAATCCGACCATCACGAGCTTGCCTCCCTTGCTGAGACAATCGAATCCGAGTTGTGCGGTCGCAGCGTTGCCGACGAGATCGATCGCGCCAAGGATCGGCCCGCCTGCTTTCGTCATCAACTGCTGCAGTGCATCCGGCGCTGCGCCGTCAACGCTCGCAAGCGCTCCGGCCTGTTCGGCGGCCTTGCGCTTGTTCGCGTCGATGTCGACAACGATAGCGCCCTTGCCGCCCATTGCCTTCAGGATCGATAGCGCCATCAAACCCAATCCGCCCGCGCCGAAAATCACGATCGGCTGATTCAGCACGGACTCGAGTTTCTTGATCGCGCTGTATGTCGTGACACCGGAGCAGGCGTAAGGCGCCGCAGTCACCGGATCGAGGCCCTTGAGGTCCAGCAGATAGCGTGGATGGCGCACCGTGATGTGATCGGCATAGCCGCCATCGCAATAGACGCCGATCGAGTTCGGCTTGACGATGCACATGTTCTCGTCGCCGGCTTTGCAGGTCGCGCATTCGCCGCAGCCGAGCCAAGGATACACCAGCCGCACATCGCCGACTGCGACACCTTTGGCCTCGGGTCCGAACGCCACGACCTCGCCGACCGTCTCGTGCCCCATCGTCAACGGCAACGACACGCCGCGATCCTTCAGCGACAACGGCTTGCGGCCATGGCCCAGATCGTAACCGCCTTCCCATATATGCAAATCGCTATGGCAGACGCCGGCGGCTTTCACTTTCAGCAAAACTTGCGTGCCTTCGGGCTTCGGGGTCGCGACGTCCACCTCTGTCAACGGAGCGTTGAATTCAGTGACCTTGAAGCTCTTCATCGCGTTTCTCCCTTTTTGTCCAGCCGTCTGGCGCGGAGGCTGTTCGGAGCGGGAGTAGAGGCGAGCTGAGGCGGGCCTGTCAATATGGGCGGCACCATGCCCGCTGTGGTCACATGAACCTTGGCCGGAGCGGCCGGATGGACTACGCAAGGCAAGCTGGCGAAGGACTTGCCGGCAAAGATCG
>CALRLJ020000168.1:0-7829 GCA_943368635.1 Sediminibacterium ginsengisoli
GGCTGCCGACCTGGGTGACCACGATGAAGCCGTTCTCCGGATCGATCGACGCACCGTCGTCGATCTTGAGCAGCTTCTTCAGGTGCATCAGCGGCAACAGCTTGTTGCGCAGGCGCAGAACCGGCGTGTCCTTGATCCGCTCGATGCGATGCTCCGAATTGGAGCGCGCGCGAACCAGTTCGACCACCGACAATTGCGGAATCGCAAAGCGGTCGCCGGCGGCTTCGACGATCAGCGCGGACACGATCGCCAGCGTCAGCGGAATCTTGATGGTGAAGCTCGACCCCTCGCCCGGCACCGACTTGACGTCGATGGTGCCGCCGATCTGGTCGATATTGGTGCGAACCACGTCCATGCCGACACCGCGGCCCGACACGCTCGTCACTGCCGCTGCCGTGGAGAATCCCGGCGCGAAAATGAACTTGTGAATCTGCGCCTCGGTCAGCTTCTCGGCGTCGGCTTCGGTGATCAGGCCGTTCTGCACGGCCTTCTGCTTGATACGCTCGGTGTTCAGGCCGCGCCCGTTATCGGCGATGCAGATGATGATGTGGCCGCCTTCATGATAGGCGGAGACGCGGATCACGCCTTGCTCGGGCTTGCCGGCGGCGACGCGGTCGGCGGTCGATTCAAGACCGTGATCGGCCGAGTTGCGCACCATGTGTGTCAGCGGATCCTTGATCAGATCGAGCACCTGGCGATCGAGTTCGGTGTCTGCGCCGTGCATCTCCAGTTCGATCTGCTTGCCGAGTTCGCTCGACAGATCGCGCACGATGCGCGGCAGCTTCTGCCACGCATTGCCGATCGGCTGCATCCGCGTCTTCATGACGCCTTCCTGCAACTCGGCGGTGACGTTGGACAGCCGCTGCAGCGGCACCTTGAATTCGGAATCCTCATTGCGGCGGCTGATTTCCAGCAACTGGTTGCGGGTCAGCACCAGCTCGGACACCATCGTCATCAGGTGTTCGAGAGTATCGACGTTGACGCGAATGGACTGATTGGCAACCTTGTCGCCCTCTGCCGTCTCGTTCTCGATCACGGCCTTCTTCGGCTTCGCCGCTGGCTTCTGAGCTTCGGCCTTGGCAGCTTCAACCTTGGGAGCTTCGGCTTTCGGAGCTGGCTGCTGGACCGGAGCGATCGATGGCGATGCAACTTCGATTTCCGTTTCGCGGAAAGCGCGCTCAAGTTCGTCCAGCGAGACTTCGCCGGGACGCAGTTCGCGCTCGAGGGTCTGGTCGACCATGGTGCCCACCGCCGCGGCTGGCTTTGCAGCAACCGGCTCAGGTGCTGACGCCGGTGCAGCAGCCATCGCGCTCATGCCCAGCTCGACCATGTGATGCAGCGCATCGATCAGATCGACGTCGGCGCCTTCCGGTTCGGCTTCGGTCGCTTCCAGCTGGCCGAGAATGTCCTTGATGCGGTCGATCGTGCTCAGAATCAGCGTCACAGCCTCGCCGGTCACCGGCATGCCGTCGCGGAATTTCCCCATTAGTGTTTCGGCTGCGTGAGCCAGCGCTTCCAGCCGCGGCAATCCGAGAAAGCCGCAGGTGCCTTTGATCGTATGGACGAGCCGGAAGATATTATCGAGGATCTTCGCGTTGTTCGGATCCTGTTCGAAACGAACAAGCTGATTATCGACAGTATCGAGACTCTCGTTGGTCTCGGTGAGAAACTCACGCAACAAATCGTCCATGAACCAAGCCTTCGCGCAAACGGGCACGCAACACACGCCTCCCGGAATCGGCTCAGTTTCAACGCAAAGCGTTTAATATTGGTTGAGTATTTGGAAAAGAACGCGCTGAACAAGACGCTAAGACGTGCAAGCCCGGCGTCTTGCACGCCGGGCCAGCCGTTCATTAAGAGTTTATGAAGATGCCGTTCGTGGGGCGGAGCGCTAGGCCGCCGTGACGACGACCGCGTCCGTCTCCGCCGCGAGCGACACTTTCAGTCCGCAGGCCTGCGCCAGCAGCGCCGTGTAATAAGGCTGGACCGCATGCGCGGACACCGACCCGGCATTCTCGATGTTCAATTGCGCTGCGACATTCTGCGGCTCGCGCGCATTGGTGCCGGCCGCGCGAATGCGAAAGCCCATCGCATCGCCCTCGCCGACCGGATCGACGGTGAGTTCGCCGCCACGGGGAATCGCCTGCTGGGCGATGACGAACATGTTCAGCAGCAGCTTGACGCGGTTCTTCGCCATCAGGACATGCGGCAAATTCCACGTGATCTTCGTCTTTCCATCCTCAAGATGATTGCGCGTCATCTTCTGGGCTTCGCCGAGATCGATCTGCGATCCCGCCGATCCAGCCGCCCCATAAGCGATGCGGCAAAACTGCAGGCGCGCCGAGGTGGATTTCGCGCTCTTGCGGATCAGGTCGAGCGCGAACTCCTTGTCGTCTTCCTTGTTGCTGCTGTCGAACACTTCGAGGCCATTGACGATCGCCCCCACAGGATTGATGAGATCGTGGCAGACGCGCGAGCACATCAACGCGGCGAGTTCGAGAGCATCGGGGACGGGACCGGGAGTGGGCGTGTCAGACATAAATTTCCTCGGATTTTCCAGCGATTTCCTGCAACCACGCGATGACGATGGGCCGCACGATGCAGACGCGGCGAATCATGCGTGCTTTATGGTTTGATACACTGCGGCTGGCCTTGCGGCCACCGAGGGCGGACACGAACCACAACCGATTCAAGGCCGATATGCACCTCTCAGAGACCCGTCGATGACCGAAACCTCCGCTCATGTAATCGGCATGGACGCCGCAGCCGCCCTGATGGAGCCGTTGACGGACCTCGTCGCGCGCGCCAGTGCCGCAATCGTCGCCGTCAGCCGTTCAACCATGCATGTCGAGGGGAAATCCGATGGTTCCCCGGTCACGGAAGCGGACCTCGCCGCCGACCGCATCATCGCAGACGGCCTGAAGGCGCTGGTGCCCCATGTTCCGGCGCTGTCCGAGGAGCGCACCGACCTGTCCGCTTTCCCCTATAAAGACAGCTTCTTCCTGGTCGATCCGCTGGACGGCACCAAGGAGTTCGTCGCCGGGCGCGACGAATTTACCGTCAACGTCGCGCTGATTAGCCATGGCAAGCCACTGCTTGGAATTATCGCCGCACCCGCCCTCGGGCTGGTCTGGCGCGGTCTGGTGGGCCGGGGATCGGAACGGCTGCTGATGACCAAGGACGGCAAATCCCGCTCGGCCCAGCCGATCCACACCCGCCCTCATCCCGGTCCCGGCGGGGCCTGGATCGTGGCCGTGAGCCGGTCGCACGGCGACAAACGGACCGAAGCCTTCATCTCGGCCCGGCCCGGCGCGATCCGGCAGCAGCTCGGCTCGGCGGTGAAGTTCGGCCGGATCGCCGAGGGCGGCGCCGACATCTATCCCCGGCTGTCGCCGACATCCGAATGGGACGTCGCTGCAGGCCATGCGGTGGTGACGGCAGCCGGCGGCGCCATCACCGACAGCAAGGGCGCGGCCCTTCGTTTCGGGGAAACCCGTGAGGACTTTCTGGTGCCTGAATTCATCGCATGGGGCGACCCAAGCGCGGCAGGCTGAAGCGCGGCGGGCTAATAATCCGCGAGCGTCTCGACCAGCTTCGGCCACCTGCCGTCGGCGCGTTCAAGGACGCCTTCCGGATCGGCCACGAAGGCATCGCGGTTCTCGTCGCGGCTGAACAGGTACAACCGTTCGCCGGAAATCAGCCAGAGCTGCGCCCGCCCCGCGACGGTGCGGCCCCTCGCCACATCGACCGGGTCGTAGCCCCCGAAACGGGGTCCGTAAATATCCGGATGGGCCAGGAACACCGCGCGGTTGGCATCGTTGCGAAATCGCCAGATCACCCCGGATTTGGACGCCTCGATGTCCGGCTCGCCGCGGGCAGCCACAGCGTCGGTGAAATAGGCCACCGGATCGAAGCCATCGATGGCAAGGCCGCTGTGGCGGTTCACCACCACCCGCTCGGTGACGGCCGCCCAAGCCCCGGCGCCCGGTCCGGCGGAGGCGGTCAACCCGGCCAAGACCGCAACACAGGCAATTCTAAGGTGCCGCACTTTATTTTCCTGCCGCCGTGCCGTCATAGTTGATGCCGATAAACATTCGAGTCGGGGACGTGGGACCGCAGTTTAGGCCATTGCTTCTCAGCAAGGCGTTAAGCGATGGACTTCAAACCCGGCCATCTGGAGCGCTATCGGCAAAATGGGGACCGGTTTTGCGCCAGATTGCGCTCAATGACTTAACGGACGCATGATCCCGTCACTGGACCGCTTACAGGTCGGTGGATCATGCGCCAGCCAAGGGGTTCTTTCATGACCTTCGCTTTGCGCATCGCGGCGCTGGTATTTGCAGCGACGATTTCCCTCGCCGTGCCGGCCTCGGCCCAGCAGCGCACCGGAGCCGGCAGCTATGGCCCGGAGGAACTGTCCGCCGCCGGTCATCGCTTCTTCGGCGGCGTGTCGCGGGGCCTTGCCTCGGTCATCGAGCGCGCCGTCAGCCAGTGGGGCCTGCCCAACGGCTATGTGCTCGGCGAAGAAGGCAGCGGCGCATTCGTCGCCGGCCTGCGTTATGGCGAAGGTACGCTCTATACAAAGAATGCCGGCGACCTGCGGGTCTACTGGCAAGGCCCGTCGGTCGGCTTCGACTGGGGCGGCGACGGCGCGCGAACCATGGTGCTGGTCTACAACCTGCCCGCGACCGACGCGATCTATCAGCGGTTCGCCGGGATCGACGGCTCGGCCTATATCATCGGCGGCTTCGGCATGACGGCGCTGACGGCCAACGGCATCGTGCTGGTTCCGATCCGCTCCGGTGTCGGCCTGCGGCTCGGCGCCAATATCGGCTATCTGAAATTCACCCCCCGCGCGACCTGGAATCCCTTCTGATTCCAGCCCCCTGACCGGAGCGTCACAAACGGCCCCTAAACTGTCCGGGGATTCACGTTAACGCGCTGTCCCGCTGGCTTTTTCCCCGCCCGCCGTGGCATGGTAAAACGGTTGAATTCTCACGCAGGGGTCCGCTGATGGTCGAGCCGATCATGTATTTGGCGATCGGTTTTCTGGTCTCGATGCTGTTCGGTCTGATGATCGTGCCGCTGGTGCATAACCGCGCGGTCCGGCTGACGACGAAACGCCTCGAAGCCGCTACCCCGCTGTCGATGGCCGAGATCCAGGCCGACAAGGACCAGTTGCGCGCCGAGTTCGCGATGTCCGCCCGGCGGCTCGAAATGAGCGTCGAGCAGCTCAAGAACAAGACCTCGAGCCAGCTCGCCGATCTCGGCAAGAAGTCCGACGCGATCAACCGCCTGAAAATCGAACTCGGCGAAAAGAACGCTGCGATCTTCTCGCTGGAAGCCCGTGAGAAGGTGCTGAAGGATCAGCTGCGCGCGACCGAAGAAGAATTCTCCGCCAAGACGCAGTCCCTGCGCAGCGCCGAGCAGCAGCTCGCCGACAAGCAGGCCGATCTCGGCAGGCTCAACAGCGAACTCTCCGAGCGCTCGATGACGGCGGAAAGCCGTCAGGTCGAATTGCTGGCGGTGCGCAGCCAGATCGAAGCGCTGCAGAACCGCGTCAACGACGCCGAGAAGGAAGTCACCGGCACCCAGTTGCGCCTGACCGACCATCGCAACGAAGCCGAGATCGCCACCCGCGAACTCGGCGATGCACGCGGCAAGGTCGAGAACCTCAGCGGACGGGTCAGCGATCTCGACCGTCAGCTTGTGGTGCAGACCAAGGAAACCGAACTGCTCTCGACGCGCGTCACCGATCTCGAAAACCGCCTGGCGATCCAGGGCAAGATCCTCGCCGAGCGCGAATACGAGAACAACCTTTTGCGCCAGCAGGCCGAGGCCGCGAAACTGACCGAGCAGAAGCTGCGCGAGGATGCAGCGTCCGGCACCGGCAACTCCAGCGCGATGGACAAGCTGCGCGCGGAAAAGGCGTCGCTCGAAGAACAACTCACCGTCGCCCGCGACGAGCGCGCCAAGGTTCAGCGCGACATCAACCTGATCCAGCAGCAGGCGGAAAGCTCGTGGTCCACCGAGCGGATGGAAAATGCGCTGCTGCGCGAACGCATCAATGACATCGCAGCGGAAGTCGCCAAGCTCGCGGTGACTCTGGAAGGTCCGGACTCCCCGATCGAGGCGATCCTCGCATCCGAAGAGCAGAAGCCGGCCATCAGTGCCATCGTCAAGGCGGCGACGACCAACGGTGCTGTTGCCAATGGCGCTGTGTCCAACGGTGCGGCCTCGAACAGCACCGCCACCGAGCCGCGCGGCACGCTGGCCGAGCGAATCCGGGCGCTGCAGTCGCATGCGTCACGCGCCCGCCAGCCGGGATAGCGCGATCCGCTGCATTTCGCAGGCGGGATCATGCTTTGACTTGAGGATTTACAGCGAATTCCCGGCAGGCAGAGAGGCTGCGCTTGACACCCCACCCCCTGCTTCCGTAAATCGCGGCCTCGAAAGACACGATCCGGTGGTTCCGGGCGCATAGCTCAGCGGGAGAGCGTTCCCTTCACACGGGAGAGGTCCAAGGTTCGATCCCTTGTGCGCCCACCATTTTCAAAGATATTTCGCGCGACGCTTCGAGATTGCGCTGGCGGCGGCAAGCCGCAATGACGACACTCGACGCTTCGCCGCAGGATGACGCCCCGCCGTGCCGCATCCCAAACTAATCATCGCCAGCTTTGAGCCGCTCGATCAATCCAGTCACTGGCAGAACGAGCTTGCGTCGTTCGCGGCCGAGGGACAGGCGCTCGAACTCTCGGTGCGGATTCTCGCACGCGACATGACCGAGCCGAATGTCGCGGCAACTCTTTCCGCCGATCCCGTTCTGAAACCGTTGCCGGCTTTGGACATCGATGCCGGCAACTATCTCAGCCAGTTGATGGCCTTCACCGACGCGGCGGATAGGCTCGAGCCGCTGTGGGCGCGTCTCGATGCTGAAGACCTTGTGGCGCAGGATCTGATCTACTTTCCGCGCGGACACCCGATGCTCATTCGCGGCATCGGGGCGTGGCTTGCGCAGCGGCCGCAGCAACAGCGCCCGAGCGTGTTCTTCCGCATTATCGGCGACGAACTGACCGATCTCGACACCGGACACTACCGAGCCAGAGCAGCACTTTACCGGCTCGCATGTTCCGATCTGCGCACGCGTGCCGGTGAGGAACGCGTGTATTTTCTGGTCAATTCAAAAGCCAAAGCCCGCACGGTCTCGCGCGTATGCGGCCGGCGACCGTTCATGATGCAGCATCATTTCGGCCGGACCCTAACCGCCGTGCAGACCGTCATGCCGGCGAAACCGACCATCTACGTCCACCTCAACGGGCGATCCGGCAGGCTTGCCACAAATCTCGGCGACATCGTCCGGCGCGTCGCCAGGGCCGATCCATCCGTCAGGTTTCTGATCAAGGCACCTGTTGAATTTTCGGGAGTCGCCGCAAAACTCAAGCGTAATCCGTCGGTCGAGATCATCTCGCACGAACAGGGCATCGCGGATTACATCACCAACCTGACCCGCAGCTCGCTGGTCTGGCTCGCCTATGAAGCGCGACCTTACAGGGCGTTGACATCCGGTGTGTTCACCGAGGCTGCGAGCCTCGGCAAGCCGGTCATCGTGCCGCGCGACACATGGATGACCGAGAAGATCGCCGAAGGCTACGGCGTCGGCGTGTCGTTCGATGACATCTCGGCGCGCGCTGTCGCGGCAACGCTTCTCGACGCCGTGAAGCGCCTGGACGAACTCGGCGATGCTGCGCGCATGATCGCTCCGCGCCTCGGCGAGGAAACCGGCTGCCGCCGGTTCATCGAACGCATGATTGCACTCTCGCAGACCAAGC
>CALRLJ020000169.1:0-7793 GCA_943368635.1 Sediminibacterium ginsengisoli
GCGTGATGACGCGGGCATCGAGAATGGCCTGCGACGCGCCGTTGGAGCCGATCGGATACATCGGGTGCGCGGCATCGCCCATCAGTGTGACGTTGCCGAAGGTCCAACGGTCCACAGGATCGCGATCCACCAGCGGATATTCGTAGGCGTGCGGACAGTTGCGGATCAGGCCCGGCACGTCGAGCCAGTCGAAGCGCCAGTTCTCGAACCACGGCAGGAATTCGTCGAGCCTGGCGGCGCGGTTATAGTCCTCGCGCCGCCATTGATGATCCGGCGGGAAGAACCGCTCCGCAATCCAGTTGATGCGGAATTTGCCGTTCGGCAGCGGGGTATTTGAAATCGGGTAACAGACGAATTTCAAACTCTCATGGCCCGCCATGATCATGGTGCGGCCTGACAGGAAAGCATCGCTCTCGGTGATGCCGCGCCAGAGGATGCGGCCATTCCAGATCGGCGCGCCTTCGTGCGGATAGAGCTTGCTGCGCACGGCGGAGTGGATGCCGTCGGCAGCGATCAGCAACGTTCCGTCATAGGTGCCGGCATCCTCGCCGCTCGCCTTGTCGATAAAGCGTGCTGAAACGCCGTCCGGTGTGTCGGTGAAGTCCGCAAGGTGATGGCTGTTGAGCAGATTGTCACGGCCGAGACGTTCGATCACGGTATCGAGCAGGATCTGATGCAGCACGCCGCGATGAATCGAGAATTGCGGCCACTTGTATCCGGCGTCGAGTCCGCGCGGCTCGCTCCAGATCGGCTTTCCCTGCTTGGAGAAGTAGGAGAGTTCCTTGGTTCGGACACCAGCTGCGTCGAGCTTGTCGAGCAGGCCAAGTTCGATCAGTTCGCGCACCGCATGCGGCAGCACGTTGATGCCGACGCCGAGCGGCTTCAGTTCCGGCACACTTTCAAAGACGCGGCACGGAATGCCGATCTGATGAAGGCTGAGTGCGAGTGTCAGCCCGCCGATCCCGCCGCCCGCGATAAGAACCGTCATGATACGCTCCTGTGACAGCAATCGTCATGGCACGGGAAACGGCGAGGGGGCAACTGCGAAAAGGCTCAAGGGCTTTGAGGTTCTTGTCGCGGCAATGTATGTCGCCGACTTACGTTCAAGGTAATTGATCTTCGGCTGCGACAGTCTACGCTCGCTTGCATGAGCGTCCAGAATTCATTCTCGCACGATACGACGGCCGGGCCTTTCAGCGCTCTGCTGAAGCATTGGCGCAGCGTTCGCCGCCTCACACAGGTCGAACTGGCGGGTGATGCCAACGTCTCGGCGCGACATCTGTGTTTTCTGGAAACCGGCCGCGCCCAGCCCAGCCGCGAGATGGTGCAGTTGCTCGGGACCGCGCTCGATCTTCCGTTGGAAGAGCGCAATGCCTTGCACGTCGCGGCGGGTTTCGTCCCGCCGTATGGCGACAGCAGTCTGGCGTCCGACAATCTGCAACATGTCCGCCAGGCGCTGGACTTCATTTTGCGGCAGCAGGAGCCGTATCCGGGAATCGTCATCGACGGGCACTGGGACATTCGTCTTCGCAACGACGCGTCGCTGCGTTTGTTCAAGCCGTTTCACGATGCCTACGACATGGAGCCGGAATTTTCCGAGAACGCCATGCACACCGTGTTTCATCCGAAGGGGTTGCGGCAGTTCATTACGAACTGGAACGAGTTCGCCGGTCAGATGATCCAGATCCTGCATCGCGAGGTCGCGCAGGGCGGCGGCGTCGCCGCGCAATTGCTCGCCGAGATCATGGCCTATCCCGGTCTGCCTGCGGAATGGAGGTTGCCGCGCGACGTGGCGGGATCGTCTCCCGTCAAGACGATGCAGCTTCGGAAGGGCGATTTTCATCTCAATTTCTTTTCCACGTTTACAACCTTCGCGATGCCGACAGATGCGACGCTGCAAAAACTGAAAATCGAATGTTTTTATCCCGCCGACGACGCGACAGCGGAAAAGGCCCGCGCGCTGGCGCTTTGACAAACTCAGGAGCATGACATGCTTGATAGACCCAATCTTCAATCGGCGGAGATGATGACCGAGCTGCGCGCGTTGAATGCGCGCTTCATCCATAATTTCGTGACCAATGATGTTGCCTCGCATGACGCCATTCTTCATCCGGGTTTTATCGACATCAGGCCCAACGGTCAGCGGCGCGACCGTGCGACCTACCTGAAGCAATGGGCGACGGGATTCGATCCCAAGGTGATCGTTTACTGGGATGTCCGGGACGAGCTGATTACGGTGATCGGCGATGTCGCGCTGGTGCGGTCCACCAACAAATGCACGCGGCGGCGCGACGGTGCGGACGTGACCGGGATGACATCGTACACCGACACTTATTTGTTCGAGAATGGCGCTTGGACCTGCATCCAGGCCCAGATCACGACAGTTACTCCGGAGAACTATCCGTCCGATGAGACGATTGTCAGCGTCTATATCGAGGGTGAGCTTCAGAAGCAGCGTTCATAACGGAGCGCGGCGTTTAGGGCGCTGCATCTCTCGCCCGATCCCAAGCATGATTGTCCTTAGCCAGATCGAGCCGGGGTCCATCTGCGCGCGGGTCGGATAGAACATGAACTGCTCGTCGATCCCCGGATCGATGGGCGGGTCAACGGTGACCAGCGACAATTGTTTCGACAGCGCGGCAATCAGGCGGCGCGGCATGAATGCGACGAGATCGGTGCGCGCCGCGACGTGTAACGCCTCGATGTAGCTCGGCACCACCAGTGCGATTTGCCGCTGCAGCTTCTTGCTATGCAGCCAAGTGTCGATCAGGTCTTCGCTCTGGCCGCGAATGACGACCGCGACATGCCGTGCCTTGAGAAACGCGTCCTTGTTTTTCAGCCGGGTTCCCGCCGGATGTCCCTTGCGCACCGCCAGCGCGTCGGAGTCGGTGTAAAGCAACTGCCGGTGGAATCCCTTGAAGGCGTCGCCGATGCTGACCACCATATCGATGGTGCGGGCGAACTCGGCATGGAAGATCGCCGGTCCGCGCCACGGCACGACCTCGATCCGCACATGCGGCGCTGCGGTGTCCAGCCGTTTCATCAGCGGTGGCATCAGCAGTTCGACCGCGAGATCCGGCATCATCAGGCGGAATCGCCGTTCGCTGCGCGCAGCATCGAAGTCGTCCGGCATGAACAAGCCGCGCACCTGATCGAGTGCCTGCGCCAGCGGCGCGCGCAAAGCCTGCGCGCGTGGCGTCAGCTCCATGCGTGCGCCTGCACGCACCAGCAAAGGATCGCCGAGGACGTCGCGCAGCCGCCGCAGCGCGTGGCTGGCCGCCGGTTGCGACAGGCCGATCCGCATCGCCGCGCGGCCGACATTGGCTTCCATCAGCAGCGCGTCGAGGACGACCAGCAGGTTGAGGTCAAGCGAAGCTAAATTCATACGATGAATATATATCATATAAAGCATCGATTGGAAGAATACCGATTTCAGGCCGATGCTGGCGCTTCACTCACGCAGGAGATGACGCCATGAGCGCCGAAGCCAACAAGAAACTAATCCAGCAAATCTTCACCGATTCCGCCAACCGCAGCGGGACGACCTTCATCGATCATCTCGCTGACGATGCGGTCTGGGTGCAGACCGGCCAGTGTTCCTGGTCGGGCAGCTTCACCGGGAAAGACGCTATTACGAACGGCTTGCTCGGCCACTTGCGGACCTTGCTGATGGACCGCGCAAGGACCGTGGCCTTCAACTTCATAGCCGACGGCGACTATGTCGTGGTCGAGGCAAAAGGCGACAACGTCACCAAATCGGGCGAGCGCTACGACAACGAATACTGCATGGTCTGGCGCGTCGAGAGCGGCAAGATCAAACAGATCAAGGAATACTGCGACACGGCGCTGGTCGAGCGCGTACTCGGTGCGTTTCCGAAAGCCGGATTGCGCGCAGCCGTCTGATGCAAAACAAAAAGGCCGCCCAAGCCGGGCGGCCTTCGCTTATTCGTAAATGAGGAGGATCAGGCCGCTTTGGTGGCGAGGTGCTTGAACATGTTGGCCCGCGCCTCGTCATCCATTTCGGCCTTCCACTTGAACTTGTCCTTGAGCGCAATCGCCCTCGCGACCGCTGGACGCGCTGAGACCTCGTCATGCAGCCGCTTGACGTGCGGGAATTTTGCGAAGGCCTCGTCGCCGAGAATGAAATTGGTCATCCGCACCCAGCCCCACACGTCCATATCGACAATGCTGTAGCTGTCGCCGACCATGTACCGGCGATTGGCAAGCCGGTCGTTCAGCACGCCGAGATGACGCTGCGCTTCGAACTGATAGCGGTTGTGGGCGTATTCGATCTTTTCCGGCGCGAAGTGCTTGAAGTGAACCGCCTGACCGAAGAACGGGCCGACGCCGGTGGCCACGAACATCAGCCATGAGAGCAGCTCCGCGCGGTTCGCAGGCAGGAACTTGCCGGTTTTCTCAGCGAGATAGAGCAGGATGGCGTTGCTGTCGAAAACAATCGTGCCGTTGTCATCGATGGCAGGGACTTTTCCGTTCGGATTGACGGCGAGATAGGCCGCCTTGAACTGGTCGCCGGTACGGGTATCGACGGGAATGGGTTCATAGGCGATGCCGGCTTCCTCAAGGAACAGCGCGACCTTGGTCGGGTTCGGCGACCCGTTGAAATAAAACTTCAGCATGACATCTCCCTTATTTTGATTTTGAATTGGGCGGGGTCCGCGCGCGAACATCGGCGGATCGGATGCTTTGTGCGTCTAACCGGGGAGACGCGCAACCGACGAGTTTGTGAACGGCTGCGCAAAATTGCACAGCCGCCCGCCAGATCGGATTTTTCAGGAAAGTATCAGCCCGCCGCCATCTCGCTGCGGATTTCGGCCCGCAACTCGTCGATCAGCCTGAGACCTTTTTTGGTCTCGACGTGCCAGAATGTCCAGCCGTTACAGGCCTCGGCTCCTTGCGCCAGCGCGCCCATGCGGTGGATCGAGCCGACCTTGTCGCCGAGCATGATCGCGCCGTCGGCACGCACCAGCGCGCCGTGCTTCTTCTTGGAATCGACCAGCTTGGTGCCGGGCAGGATCATGCCGCGCTCGACCAGTTCGGAGAATGCGACACGAGGTGCGCCGCGCGCAGTCATGAACGGCGCCAATGTGGCTTCCGGCAGCGGCTCGATGGCGGCGATGCGTGCTTCGGCAGCCTTTGCGTAAGTCTTGTCGCGCTCGAAGCCGATATAGCTGCGGCCGAGACGCTTGGCGACAGCGCCGGTGGTGCCGGTGCCGTTGAAGGGATCGATCACCAGATCGCCGGGCTTCGACGACGACAGCAGCACGCGCGCCAGCAGGCCTTCGGGCTTCTGCGTCGGATGAACTTTTTTGCCGTCGCCGCCCTTGAGGCGCTCGTCGCCGGTGCAAAGCGGGATCAGCCAGTCGGAACGCGCCTGAACGTCTTCGTTGGCGGCTTTCAGCGCTTCGTAGTTGAAGGTATAGCCCTTGGCGTTTTCGTCACGCGCGGCCCAGATCATCGTTTCATGGGCGTTGGTGAAGCGGCGGCCGCGGAAATTCGGCATCGGGTTGGACTTGCGCCACACGATGTCATTGAGAACCCAGAAGCCGAGATCCTGCATGATCGCGCCGACGCGGAAAATGTTGTGATAGGAGCCGATCACCCAGATCGTCGCCGACGGTTTCATGATTCGCCGCGCGGCAAGCAGCCATGCGCGCGTGAAATCGTCATAAGCGGCGAACGACGAGAACTTGTCCCAGTCGTTGTTGACCGCATCGACATGCGATTCGTCGGGGCGCTTGAGGTCGCCCTTCAATTGCAGATTGTACGGAGGATCCGCAAACACCAGATCGACCGATCCGGCTTGCATCTTCGACATCTCTGCGACGCAATCGCCAAGGACGATATGCGAACTCGGGGCATTTTCAAATTGAGTGCGGGGCGCCTTTGCAGACGCCCCGCGACGCGACACTACCATGACTCAAAACCTGACTCAGGCGACGCAGTCGGCGACGCGGGACTAACAAATCCGACTGTCATCACCATGGATGGCCAAGGTAAAAATCGGCTTAATCGAAAACAGGTTTGTCACGATTCCGAAAATTGAATCGGAAATCTCGGTTACACGAAGGATCGCAAACGCACGCGGCGCGTTGAGCAATGCTGCCGGTCGCCGGAAGGGCTGATACCGCAGGCTTTCTCGGTGAAATTCAGCCCGCATTCATGTCGCGCGGCCGAAACACGGTGAAACGCCGCATGAGGCTATGCAACGCCGCACTAGGCAATTTTTGCCGGGCGCTGTATGAATCGTTAACAGGACTTTGCGGCTCCCACGCGTTGCCATCATGACGCGCCCGCCGGTTGAGGAGATTTCCGATGCGTTACGATGATTTCCGCCGCAGCGACAACATCGACGATCGCCGCGACGACAGCGGCGGCGGCATGGGCGGCGGAGGTTTCGGATTTCCGATGGGCGGAGGCGGCGGCCTCGGCATTGGCACCGTCATCGTGCTCGGCCTGATCGGCTGGGCGGTCGGCATCGACCCGCGCATCCTGATCGGCGGCGCTGAAATCCTGACCGGCGGCCAGCAGCAGGCGCCGTCTTATCAGACCGATCGCAAGACCGGACCGGCCAAGGCCGGTGCACCGTCCGATGAAATGGGCAGCATGATCGCCGGCGTGCTCGGCGAAATCGACGACCGCTGGAGCGAAATCTTTTCGGCGAGCGGCCAGACCTATCGCGGCCCGCGCATCGTTCTGTTCCGCAACGTCACCAACGGCGGACGCTGTGGCAGGGCGCAGTCGGCGATGGGCCCGTTCTATTGTCCGCCCGACAAGCAGATTTTCCTCGACACCGGATTCTTCCGCGAAGTCGAGACCAGGTTCCGTGGCTGCTCCGGCAGCGCCTGCAAGTTCACGGCGGCCTACATCATCGCGCATGAAGCCGGTCACCATATCCAGAACCTGCTCGGTATTCTCCCCAAGGCGACGCAGATGCAGCAGCAGGCGAGCAGCAAGGCGGAGGCTAATCAGATTCAGGTGCGCGTCGAGTTGCAGGCCGATTGCCTGTCCGGCGTCTGGGTCAACCGCGAAGAAAAGAAGCGGCCCGGTTTCCTCGAAGCGGGCGACATCGACGCGGCGCTGCAGACGGCGTCGGCCATCGGCGACGACACCCTGCAGCGGCAATCGACAGGCCGCGTCGTGCCGGACTCGTTCACGCATGGCTCCGCCGCGCAGCGCAAGCGCTGGTTCATGACCGGCTATCAGCAGGGCACGGTGCAGGCGTGCAATACATTCGCGCCCGGCGTGCAGCTCTAGCCGCCGTGTCCGCCAGTCCTGAAGCCGCACCGTTCGTCCCGCTCAACATCGCGGTACTGACGGTTTCCGATACGCGCTCGCTGGTCGACGACAAGTCCGGCACCACGCTGGTGGACCGGCTCACTGCGGCGGGGCACCAACTTGCCGCGCGCGACATCGTTACCGATGATGTCGATGCGATCCGCACAAAGCTGAAAGCGTGGATTGCCGATCCCGGCATCGACGTGGTGATTACCACCGGCGGAACCGGATTCACCGGCCGTGACGTGACGCCGGAGGCGGTGGAGCCGCTGTTTGAGAAACGCATGGACGGATTCTCCATCGCGTTTCACATGCTCAGTCATGCCAAGATCGGGATGTCGACGATTCAAAGCCGCGCCACCGCCGGTGTCGCCGGTGCGACATTCATCTTCTGCCTGCCGGGCTCGCCGGGGGCGTGCAAGGACGGCTGGGACGGCATTCTCGCGCATCAGCTCGATTACCGGACCAAGCCGTGCAACTTCGTCGAGATCATGCCG
>CALRLJ020000170.1:0-7749 GCA_943368635.1 Sediminibacterium ginsengisoli
CGTCCGGCCTCGGTCACCATGCGGCGATGGCTTTTGATCGAGCCGGAGCAGTAACCGCCGCCGTGGAAATACATCAGCACGCGCGAGGCGTCGCTGCCGGGCGCCAGCGACCATTCGCCCGGCACACCAGCAATGTCTACGCTCGCGAGTTGAATGTCATCGGCAACCGGCCAGACCGAGCCGATCTCGTCGAGCCGCTCGCGACGCTGCGCCCAGCCGACCGGCCGGGCCTTGGACGTCAGCAGCGCGCGAATGGCATCGATTTCGGAGGGCATGGCGTTGGTCCTGGTGATGGCTTCGGTCAGCGTAGCCTGAGTGGCGCATAGCGCAATCTCTCAACCCGTCATTCCGGGATGTGCCGGAAATGCAGCGAGCATTCGAATTTTTAGAAGCATTGCCTTCCGCGCGCGAAAAATCCATTCTCCCGGCCCCGATCCTCAGCAAATCAAAAAAGAGCCGAGAAAGCCCAATGACAGCCTCGTCCCGCGACCGCCTCGAACAAGCCTTCACCAAAATCGCCGATCCGGCGGGCGAAGGCGCACGTGCCTGCCTCACCGTCTATGCCGACGAGGCCCGCAAGGCCGCCGACGCTGCCGACGCGCGGATCAAGTCCGGCAGTTCGCGCGGGCCGCTCGACGGCGCGGTCCTCACCATCAAGGATCTGTTCGACGTCAAGGGCGAAGTTACCCGCGCCGGATCTAAGGTGCTGGCATCGCGTGGCAAGCCCGCGGAAGCCGATGCCGTGATCGTGCAACGCCTGCGTGACGCGGGCGCTGTGATTGCCGCGAAAACCAACATGACCGAATTCGCCTATTCGGGCCTCGGCGCGAATCCGCACTTCGGTACGCCGGGCAGTCCGGCGGATCGCAAGCGCGTGCCGGGCGGCTCGTCCTCGGGTGCGGCGGTGGCCGCAGGCGACGGCATGTGCGACATTGCAATTGGCACCGATACCGGCGGCTCGACGCGTATTCCGGCAGCGTTCTGCGGCGTCACCGGCTTCAAGCCCACGGTGAAGCGCGTGCCGCGCGCGGGCGCATTCCCGCTGTCGTACACGCTGGATTCCATCGGGCCGATTGCGCGCAGCGTCGCCGATTGTGCCAATGCCGATGCCGTGCTGGCGGGCGAGACGCCTGCGCCGCTGACGCCGCCGTCGTTGAAAGATGTGCGCGCCGGTTTCGTGCAGGGTTATCCGGTCGATGGCCTCGATGAGATCGTCGGCAAGGCCTATCCGCAGGCGTTGGCGAAACTCGGCGCGCACTGGAAGTCGGGCGTGGACGTGACGCTGAAAGCGCTGGACATCATGCACACTGCCAACGAGCGCGGCGGTGTCGCTCCGCCGGAAGCCTACGCGGTCCATCGCACGCTGCTCGCGGAAGCCGGCGAGGGCGTCGATCCCAACGTGCGGATGCGCCTGCTGCGTTCGGAGAAGGTCGCCGCCGCCGATTACATCCTCGCGGTGCAGGATCGGTTACGCGGCATCGCGCAGATGGACACAGTGTTCGATCAGGTCGATGTGCTGGTGATGCCGACGGTGCAGATCGTGGCGCCGACCATGGACGAGATTTCCACGCCCGAGAGCTTCAGCAAGCGCAACGTCCAGGCGCTGATGAATACCGCGATCTGGAATTTCTTCGATACGTGCGCCATCTCGCTGCCGATCAGGTTCGGCAACGCGCTGCCTTGCGGGCTGATGCTGGTCGGCCGCCACGGCAGCGACCGCAAGCTGCTGGCCATCGCGGCGGCGGTGGAGAAGCAGTTGGGGGCGTGACGACCGTTGTGAGGCGAACTCGCCCCAACATAATCGATTGTCATCACCGGGCTTGACCCGGTGATCGATCTTCTTCGCAGACCATCTGTTGAAAGGGTGGATGGCCGGGTCAGGCCCGGCCATGACGCCCCGTAAATTGGGAGCGATTGCGGATCACACGGGCGCAATCACATGCACGTCAGTTCGTGATCAGCTAATCGCGACTTTCAGCGTGCCGATGCCGTCGATGCCGCATTCGATCTTGTCGCCGGGGTGGAGTGCGGCGACGCCGGCAGGGGTGCCGGTCAGGATGATGTCGCCCGCGCCGAGCGACACCTGCAACGAAAGCTTGCCGATGATTTCGGCGACGTTCCAGATCATCTCGGACAGATCGCCCTTCTGCTTCTCGGTGCCGTTGACCGAGAGCCAGATCTTGCCCTTCGCCGGATGGCCGATCTCTGTGGCGGGACGCAGCGCGCCGCAGGGCGCGGAGAAATCGAACGACTTGCCGATTTCCCAGGGCTGTTCCTTCTTGCGCGATGCCATCTGCAGGTCGCGGCGGGTCAGGTCGATGCCGACGCCGTAACCGTAAACATGGTCGAGCGCCTTTGCGGGATCGATGTTGGCGCCGCCGCTTTTCAGCGCGACCACCAGTTCGACCTCGTGCTGGAAATCCTTGGTCAGCGACGGATACGGAATCGTCGCGCCGTCACCGGCCACCATGTCGGCATGCTTGGCGAAAAAGAACGGCGGCTGGCGCTCGTCGTTACCCATCTCGCGGATGTGCTCGAGATAGTTGCGGCCCACGCACCAGATACGGCGCACGGGAAAAGCTTTCGCCTCACCGGCGACTGGAATGGACGGCTGCGTGTGTGCAGGAATGACGAAGTTGGCGCTCATGGGAATTCCGGTTTCTGTGAGGGCAACGAGGCGGGAGAGAAGACCTTACGCGCTGGCAGCGACGGGAGCCAGCGGGTTCGCTTCACGATGTTGCAAGCGGAAGAACGAGGCATAGCGTCCGCCGCGCCGCAACAAGTCGTCATGACACCCGGTCTCGACTATGCTGCCGTTCTCGACCACCAGAATCTGATCGGCATGCATGATGGTGTGCAGGCGGTGCGCGATCACGATGGTGGTGCGGTTCTGGCACAGATGTTCGATGGCTTCCTGCACCTGCTTCTCGGATTCGGAATCCAGCGCTGCGGTGGCTTCATCCAGCAGGATAATCGGCGCGTCCTTCACCAGTGCGCGGGCGATGGCAATGCGCTGACGCTGGCCGCCGGAGAGTTGCGTGCCGTGCTCACCGACCGGGGTGTCGTAGCCGAGCGGGAAGCCCATGATGAAGTCGTGGGCGCAGGCCGCTTTCGCCGCGTTGATGATTTCCTCTTCGGACGCCCCGGTTTTGCCGAAGGCGATGTTCTCGCGGATGGTGGCGCGGAACAGGTAGACATCCTGCCCGACATAGGCGGTCTGCTGGCGCAGCGATCGACGTGAGACATCGGAGATGATCTGCCCGTCGATGACGATGGCACCAAACTTGGCTTCGTACAGCCGCAGCAGCAGCGCCAGCACGGTGGATTTGCCGCCGCCGGACGGTCCAACCAATGCCGTGACCTTGCCGGGCTCCGCGACAAAGCTCATGCGGTTAAGCACCGTCTCGTTGCCGCGATACGCGAAAGTGACATCGCGGAATTCGACCTTGGCTTCGGTCAGTTGCAGCGCCGGCTTGTCGCTGTCGTCGGGCTCGCTCGCCGGGCTGTCGACGATTTCGAGCAGCTTGCGGGCGCCGATCAGGTAGCTGTTGAGTTCGATGTTGAGGCGCGCGAGGCGTTTGGCCGGTTCATAGGCCAGCAGGAATGCGGTGATGAACGAAAAGAACTGCCCCGGCGTCGCGCCGGTCGCGATGATACGATAGCCGCCATACATCAGAACGCCCGCGATGGCGAAGCCGCCGAGGGTTTCCATCAGCGGACTGGAGCGGCTCTGCACCCGCGCCATCTTGTTGGCGTTGGATTCAACCAGACCGATATTTTTGTCGATCCGCGCCTGCATGGTGTCTTCAAGGGTAAAGGCCTTGACGGTGCGGATGCCTTGCAGGGATTCCTGCATGGTCTCCAGAATGTCGGCGGTGCCGGTGAACTGGGTGTGGGCGAGGCCCTTGATCCGCTTCACCAGTTTGCGGATGACGAACATTGCGGGCGGCGCGATCAGCAGACCGGACAGCGACATCCATGGATCCTGAATCACCATCACGGCGGCAAGACCGACCAGCGACAGGAAATCGCGGCCGACGGCGTTGATCAGCAGACTCAATACCTGGGTGACGGATTGCGCGCCCGCGGTCAGACGCGCGAGGAATTCGGAGGAATGGCGTTCGGAATAGAAGCCGACATTCTCACGCATCAGTTTCGCAAACAGCCGGCGCTGGTTGCTGGCAAGGATCGCGTTGCTGATCTTCGACAGGATCACCGTATGACCGTAGGTCGCGGCACCCTTGAGGGTGAACAGAACGATGATCGCCAGCGACAGGATGACGATGCCGTTGATGCTGCGATTGACGTAGGTTTGATTGATGACTTCGCCGAGCAGCCAGGCGGATGCCGCCGTGGCTCCCGCCGACACCGCCATCAGCGTGAACGCGACCGCGTAGCGCCGCCAGTGTTGGAGGCCCTGTTCTGCAACGAGGCGGCGAATGAGGGCAGCCGCCCCATAGGGGTCGTCGGTGATTTTACGTGGAAGCTCGGTCATCCGCGGTCCATTGACGGCCAGCGTGATTAAGCGCCCCGTCAGGGTTTATGCGATGTCCGTCTCTTGCCCGCTATGGACCGGATTTTCAAGCGAAATCAGGGCTTTTGGATGGATTTGACGTTACGCCGAAACCACCTGCCGCTGGTCGATAAGGCGCTCTGAGATCAGCTTTTCTTCCCATGCCAGCGCGTGCCGGGCGATGGTGTCGAGATTGTCGTATTGCGGCGTCCAGTCCAGCGTGGCGCGGATGCGGGCGGTATCCGCGATCATGGTCATGATGTCGCCGGGGCGGCGCTCGGCATACTGGACCGCGAAATTGCGGCCCGACGCGCGGCGCACGGCTTCGATGGTTTCGAGCACGGAATAGCCGCGGCCATATCCGCAGTTCAGGGTGGCGGACGGGCCGCCGCCTTCGAGATATGCAAGTGAAGCGCAATGAGCCTGCGCCAGATCGCTGACATGGATGAAGTCGCGGATGCAGCTGCCGTCGGCGGTCGGATAGTCGGTGCCGAATACGTCGATCTTGGCGCGCTGGCCGGTCGCAGCCTCAACCGCGATTTTCAGAAGATGGGTTGCGCCGACGGTCGCAAGACCGATGCGCGCCTGCGGATCGGCACCGGCGACATTGAAGTAGCGCAGCACCACGTAATGCATGCCGTGTGCGGTGGCGACGTCGTGCAGCATGATCTCGGTCATCAGCTTCGACGAGCCGTAAGGCGACAGCGGGCGTGTCGGCGCTTCTTCGGGGACCGGCATCTGATCCGGATTGCCATAGACCGCTGCTGTCGATGAAAAAATGAAACGGCTGATGTTGCATCGGACCGCGGCGTTCAGAAGATTGCGCGTGGTCATGGTGTTGTTGCGGTAATAGCCCAGCGGATCGCGCATCGAATCCGGCACGACCACCGAGCCCGCGAAATGGACGATTGAACTGACATTGTGCGCGGCGATTACGCCCTCGACGAGATTTTCGTCCGACACATCGCCGATGAACAGCGGCACACCTTCCGGCAGGAACTGCGAGAAGCCGGTCGAGAGATTGTCGACGACCACGACGCTTTTGCCGGCGTCAACCAGCGCGCGAACCGTGTGGCTGCCGATATAGCCTGCACCCCCTGTGACCAGTACCGTCATCGCATTCCCAACCTGTATCGTTTCCGCGCCCCATTGGCCGCGCGTTCTGCGCGGAATGTGCAGCGAAGGTGTTGCCGGAAGCTTGCAGAGAAACGATGGAAATGGGGTATAAGGCCGGACTTTCCCGGTGAATCCCTTGGATTTTCCTGCCTGAAACCGCTTTATGGTTTCCAAAACGTAACACTCATCCGAGAGTCCGGGCCGGTCACGCCGATGCATGGTATTATGTTCATCAAAACCTCATCGCTCGGCGATGTCGTGCATCACATGCCGGCGGTGACCGATGCGCACCGGCACTGGCCTGAGGCGCGGCTGATGTGGATTGTTGAGGAAGCTTTTGCGCCGCTGGCGCGGCTGCATCCTGCCATCGATGAGGTGATCCCGGTTTCCACCCGCCGCTGGCGATCCCGACTGCTGCGCGGCGAAACATGGAACGAGGTTTCGGCTTTCAAGACGCGACTGCGTGAGGTGAGCGCTGACAAGGTGATCGACACGCAGGGCCTGATCCGCTCTGCTTTGATAGCGCGAACAGCGACGGGCGAACGTCACGGGTATGATGCTGCGAGCATCAAGGAGCCGCTGGCGTCGTGGTTCTACGATGTGAAGCACACGGTCGCGCGCGACCAGCACGCGGTGACGCGCAACCGGTTGCTGACCGGACTAAGCCTCGGGTATGCACCGGATGCGGCCGTCGACTACGGACTGGTCAAGCCGCCGCAAAATAGCGATGCGCCTTATGCGGTGTTGTTTCACGGTACATCCCGCGCCTCGAAAGAGTGGCGCGAGGTCGACTGGATCGGCACCGGCAAGTGGCTGCGCGGACAGGGCCTCGACGTTGTGCTGCCGTGGGGCAACGAGCGCGAGCGCCTGCGCTGTGAACGTCTCGCAGCGGCCATTCCGGGAAGCCACATTCTGGAACGCCAGCCGCTCGATGCGACTGCGAAAGTGATCGCCAATGCCGCGCTGGTGGTCGGTGTGGATACCGGATTGCTGCATCTGGCGGCGGCTTACGCTGTGCCGCTGATCGCGGTGTTTCTTGCCACCGATCCCGGACTGACCGGGCCTGTCGGCAATGGATCGATCACGGTGGTCGGCGGCAAGGATATTTATCCGTCGTTCGAGCGGGTGATCGAGGCGGCGGAGAAGCTGCCGCTCAAGCGCTGACGCGCTTCGCCAGAATCTTCTCCACGAAACCCGAAATGTCGTTTCCGGAAAACAGATAGCCCACGATACCGGCTGCAGCGCCTGCATCGAGATCGCGCTGCTTGTCGCCGATCACGAAGCTGCGGTCCCTGTCCACCGGCCAGTGCTTCATGAGGTCGAGGATCATGCCCGGCTGCGGCTTGCGCCAGTCGCATTCGCGCGTGTAACCCGCGACCGTGCCGTCGGGATGATGCGGACAATAGCGGAAGTCATCGATGCGTGCGCCGTCGCGCGCCAGTTCGTCGCGCATCCAGGCGTGCAGCGCGCGAACATCGTCCTCTGAGAAAAAACCGCGTGCGACGCCGGACTGGTTGGTGAAGACAAACACGTAATACCCGGCGTCGTTCAGCGCCTTGATCGCGGCCGCAATCCCCGGCATCCAGCGCAGCCGGTCACGGGTGCCGACATAGGCATCGTCGAGATTGATGACGCCATCGCGGTCGAGAAACGCCGCAGGCTTCTTCTCTGCGCTCATTTTGCCGTCGTCGCGCCGATCAGCGCCTGTTCGACGTCGTCGCAGATCGCGTGCATCGCCATCATGTGGATCTGCTGAACCACAGGCGTGTCGTCGGTGGGTGAGACGAACAGAAGATCGCAAGCAGAGCCGATGGTTTCGCCCTTGGTGCCGGTGAAGCCGACAGTCGTCACGCCCATGTCGCGTGCAATTTTAAGTGCCGCAAGGATGTTCGGTGAGCGTCCAGACGTTGTCAGCGCGAACAGCACGTCGCCGCGTTTCGCGAGCCCCTGGACCTGCCGCGCGAACACCTGCTCGAAGCCGTAGTCGTTGGCGATGGCCGTCAGCGCGGACGTGTCGGTGGTCAGCGCGATCGCGGCCCAGCCGGGACGATCCTGCTTGTAGCGGCCGACAATTTCAGCGGCGATGTGCTGCGCGTCGGCGGCGCTGCCGCCATTGCCGA
>CALRLJ020000171.1:0-7728 GCA_943368635.1 Sediminibacterium ginsengisoli
CTGGCAATGGCTTTACTGGCAGGACGCGATCATTGCGGTGCTGATGGCGGTGCTGGTCTATCTCGGCGCGCCGCGCGATCCTATCAACCGGACATTGCTGGAAACCGCTGATTGGGGCGGGATGCTGCTGCTCGGCACCGGTATCGCCATGGTTTATGCCGGCCTCGATCAGGGCAACCGGCTGGATTGGCTCAGTTCGGGGACCGTGGTGTCGCTGCTCGCGTGCGGCGTATTGCTGCTGATTGCGTTTTTCATCAACGAAGCTCTGGTCCGCGACCCCTGGGCCCACGCCAACGTACTGCTGTCGCGCAACATCGGGTTCGCGCTGGTTGTGATCCTGCTCTACACCCTGACCAGCCTCTCCAACTCGTCGCTGGTCCCGAACTTCCTGTCGACTGTGGCGCAGCTCCGGCCCGAACAAACCGGCCGCCTTCTTCTGGTCTATGGCGTCCTGCCCATGGCGGTGACATTTCCTCTGTCGATCTGGCTGCTGCGGCGGTTCGACGTGAGAATCGTGCTGGTGATCGGCCTGATGACCTTCGCCGCCGCCGCCCTGCTCGGAACCCAGATCACCCAGGCGTGGCGGCTGGGCGATTTCATTCCCATGGTGCTGCTGCAATCCGTCGGCCAATCGTTCACGCTGGTATCGATCATTCTCATTGCGCTCGCCAATTCCGACCCCACCCGCGCGACAGCGTTCGCAGCCTATATCCAGATCATGCGTCTCGGCGGCGCGGAGTTTGGTATCGCCGTGATGGGGACATGGCTGCGGGTGCGCGAGCAGGTGCATTCCAATCTGCTCGGGCAGCATGTCACAAGCGCCTCCGATCAGCTGGAACGCCTTCTGGCAAAACTGACCGCGCATTTCGCTGCCCACGGCACCGGAACCGCCACCGGGCGCAGCGTCGGAACGGTGGCCGGACTGGTTCAGCGCGAGGCCAACGTGCATGCCTATATCGACGCCTTTTGGCTGACCTTCGTCTGCGCCATTGCGGCGTTGCTTGTCACCGCCCTGATCACCAAGGCGCCGCCGGGGCCGTTCACGCCGGGCACAAAAGCCCAGTAAGACCCCAATTTGCGAGAGATCGGCTCAGTTTCCGATTCAAGCAATGAACATTTTGAATCCGGCTGTGACCACGCTGATTCAACCTGTGAAGGTTTTGAATCAACGTCTGAAGATTTTGATTCAGCCTCCGAACGGGCATGAATCAGCCTGTGAAGACTTTGATTCAAGCTGTGAAGACATTGAATCAAGAACCGAACAGACTGATTCAACTTGGCTCGCGACCGCCTGAAATTATCTTTATAAATCAATGGGGTTACGGAATCGTTTGAATCTCGTGCAAAACGCGAGCGGCGAATCCGGCGGTACTCCTGCGCACCGGCGCAGCCCCAAAACGAGGCCCGCAGAAGCGTCGAGGGGTTTCGGGTCTGCACGGCTTCCGGCATGCCGCCGCAGCCGCCCGCTCCCGATGTATTTGGCGTAGAAAAGTTCAAAAATCGGGGCTCGAAAACGCGGCCCGGCCCGGCATGCCAGAAAGTCTCAGGTGCGTTGCCTTCCAGCACGCCAAGGTGAGTGCTATAGCCTCGCATCGGAACCGCTTGCGGTTCGCACGCCCTTTCCGCCCCCTAATCCTAAGGCCCGATCCCCCATGGCAAAAATCAAGGTGACCAACCCCGTCGTCGAACTCGATGGCGACGAGATGACCCGGATCATCTGGCAGTACATCAAGGACAAGCTGATCAACCCGTTCCTCGATGTGAACCTTGAATATTACGACCTTGGGATGGAGTACCGCGACAAGACCAACGATCAGGTCACCATCGACGCGGCCAACGCGATTAAGAAGCACGGCGTCGGCGTCAAGTGCGCCACCATTACCCCGGACGAAGCCCGCGTGAAGGAATTCGGCCTCAAGGAAATGTGGAAGTCGCCGAACGGCACAATCCGCAATATCCTCGGCGGCGTCATTTTCCGCGAACCGATCATCTGCAAGAACGTGCCGCGTCTGGTTCCCGGCTGGAGCAAGCCGATCATCATCGGCCGCCACGCCTTCGGCGACCAGTACCGCGCTACCGATTTCAAGTTCCCCGGCAAAGGCGTGCTGACGATGAAGTTCGTCGGTGAAGACGGCACGGTGATCGAAAAGGAAGTGTTCAAGTCGCCGGAATCCGGCGTCGCCATGGGCATGTACAACCTCGACGGCTCGATCCGCGATTTCGCCCGCGCCTCGCTGAACTACGGCCTGTCGCGCGGCTATCCGGTGTATCTCTCGACCAAGAACACCATCCTCAAGGTCTATGACGGCCGCTTCAAGGACATCTTCCAGGAAGTCTACGATACCGAGTTCAAGAAGGACTTCGAGGCCAAGGGCCTGACCTACGAGCATCGCCTGATCGACGACATGGTCGCCTCGGCGCTGAAGTGGTCCGGCGGCTACGTCTGGGCCTGTAAGAACTACGACGGCGACGTGCAGTCGGACACCGTGGCGCAGGGCTACGGCTCGCTCGGCCTGATGACCTCGGTGCTGCTGACGCCGGACGGCAAGGTGGTGGAAGCCGAGGCCGCCCACGGCACCGTGACCCGCCATTACCGCGAACATCAGAAGGGCAAGGAAACCTCGACCAACTCGATCGCGTCGATCTTCGCCTGGACCCAAGGTCTCGCCCACCGCGCCAAGCTCGACAACAACGTGGAACTGGCGAAGTTCGCCAAGACCCTCGAGAAGGTTTGCGTCGATACGGTCGAAAGCGGGTTCATGACCAAGGATCTGGCGCTGCTGGTCGGCGCGGATCAGCGCTGGCTCTCGACCACGGGATTCTTGGACAAGGTCGCAGAAAACCTCACCAAGGCGATGGCCGCGTAAGCCCCATCAAACAGGGCTAAAACGAAAGGCGCGGATGATCTCCGCGCCTTTTTGTTTTCACATTCCCAAGTGCAGCGCTCAGGATGAGGTCTCAGCAACCACCTCCGACACAGCGCCGATCTGCGCGATCATCGCCTTGGCGATTTCCTGCTCGCCCATAATCACCGAGTTCGCGCCGTGATGTTTGAGGTGTGCGATCTCTTCTTCCGAATGAGCGCGGGCGATGATGGGCAGCGTCGCGCTGATGGCGCGGGCCTTGGCGACGATCTGCCCGCCCTCGAAGGCATCGGGGATCGCAACGATGAGCCCGCGCGCGGCCGCCAGATTTGCCGCGACCAGCATTCCCGGCGCAGCCGCATTGCCGGTGATCTTCTCGATCCCGGCCTCGGCGAGCCTTTCGAGGCAGCCCGGATTATCCTCAATGACGAGAAACGGTACGCCTCCCTGTTGCAATGACTTGCCGACGACACTCCCGACACGTCCAAATCCGACCAGCACAACGTGATTGGTCAGCGCAGAAACCGGCAACTCAACCCGGACCGGCTTCTTTTTGGCCGGCTCTGCTGCTGCTTCCGCGACCGCCTCTGCGGCGGCGGCATCCGAAGCCTGTACTTTCGCCGCGGCTTCTTCAGCTGCCTGCTTTTTCGCCTCATAGCGATCGAGCAGCGCGAAGAACAACGGGTTCAGCATGATCGAGATGATCGCGCCCGCAAGCACCAGATCGCGGCCGCGATCCGGCAGCAGCGCGAGGCTGACGCCAAGGCTGACAAGAATGAAGGAGAACTCGCCGATCTGGGCGAGGCTCGCGGAAATCGTCAGTGCGGTGGAGGTCGGATGCCCGAACATGCGCACAATGGCGAATGCGGCCACGGACTTTCCGAAGATAATGATGAAGACGGTCGCGAGCAGCGGCAACGGTTCGCGCATGATGATCGCCGGATCGACCAGCATGCCGACGGAAACAAAGAACAGCACCGCGAAAGCGTCGCGCAGCGGCAGCGTCTCATTCGCGGCACGCTGGCTGAGTTCGGATTCGCTTAAGATCATGCCTGCGAAAAACGCGCCGAGCGCAAACGACACCTCGAACAGCACCGCCGCACCGAACGCAACGCCGAGCGAGATCGCAAACACCGCAAGCCGGAACAGTTCGCGCGAGCCGGTATGCGCGACGTAATGCAGAATCCACGGGATGACGCGGCGGCCCACCACCAGCATGAAGATCACGAAAGCCGCGACCTTGCCGAGCGTGACAAGCACCGGCTGCGCCATCGCATAGGCGCTGAGACCGTTAGCACCCTCGCCTTTGAGCAATCCCGCCAGCGCCGGAAGCAGCACCAGCGTCAGCACCATCGCGAGATCCTCGACAATCAGCCAACCGACTGCGATTCGCCCGCGCTCGGTATCGACGAGCCGCCGCTCCTGCAACGCGCGCAACAGCACGACCGTACTGGCGACCGACAGCGCAAGACCGAACACCAGCCCGCCGCCGATCGGCCAACCGAGCGCCCAACCCAATCCCATTCCGAGCAGTGTCGCGACGGCGATCTGCACCACCGCGCCAGGAACGGCGATGGCACGCACCGACAGAAGATCTTTCAGCGAAAAATGCAGACCGACGCCGAACATCAGCAGAATGATGCCGATTTCAGCAAGCTCATTGGCGATGTTCTGATCCGCCACGTAGCCCGGCGTAAATGGCCCCATCAGCACGCCGGCCACGAGATAGCCGACAAGCGGCGACGCGCGAAGACGCTGGGCAATCGCTCCAAGCACAAAAGCCAGCACAAGGCCGACTACGACCGTCGAAATCAAAGGAGTGTTGTGATGCATACCGCACTTTGCTGCATGCGTGATCACGATACCACACAGTTATTCGTGACCCATCGTCGCAGCGGCAACATGAGGACTTGCCACTTTCGTTGGCAAGCTCGCAGGTCACCGCATTGTCAGAAATATGTGCGGTTGGTGCGGCCGGGATTCGCTATCGACGCCTTGCTCGTGAAGGTGTCGTCACGCTCCCATCGCGGCTTCGATGGCCTTCAGCGCCGCATCGGCCTTCGCGCCATCCGGTCCACCGGCCTGCGCCATATCGGGCTTGCCGCCGCCGCCCTTGCCGCCAAGCACTTCGGAGGCCTTGCGCACCAGATCGACCGCCGAGAAACGCCCGGTCAGATCGGACGTCACGCCGACAACGACACTGGCTTTGCCATCTTCACTGGTCGCAACAAACGCCACGACGCCGGAGCCGAGTTGCTTCTTGCCTTGATCCGCGAGGCTCTTGAGATCCTTGATCTCGATGCCTTCGACCGCGCGAGCCAGAAACTTCACGTCTCCAATGGTGCGAATGTCGGATGTCGCACCCGCGCCGCTACCCGCAGCGGCCCCGCCGCCCATCGCGAGCTTCTTGCGCGCGTCCGACAGTGCTGCTTCCAGTTTCTTGCGCTCATCGACCAGCGCCGCAATACGCGTCGGCAGATCGTCAAGCGTGGTTTTCAGTTCCGCAGCCGCCGCCTTCGCGGTGTGAATGGTCGCATTCACCGCATGACGCGCATTGTTTCCGGTCAGCGCCTCGATACGCCGCACGCCGGAAGCCACAGCACTCTCACCGCTGATGGAGATCAGTCCAATGTCGCCGGTGCGGCGCACATGGGTGCCGCCGCAGAGTTCGACCGACCAGCCGAGCGAATTGCTCGCGGCACCGTCGCGTTTGGCACTGCCCATCGCAACGACGCGCACTTCGTCGCCGTATTTTTCACCGAACAGCGCACGCGCGCCGGATTCCCGCGCATCGTCAATCGCCATCGAGCGGGTGACAACCTCGCCGTTCTCCAGCACGACGTCGTTGGCGATATCTTCGATGCGCCGGATTTCGTCCGGGGTGATTGGCTTGTTATGCGCGAAGTCAAAGCGCAAACGTTCCTGCGACACTAGCGAGCCGCGCTGCGCGATATGATCGCCCAGCACCTGACGCAGTGCCTCATGCAGCAGATGGGTCGCGGAGTGATTGGCGCGAATTGACGTGCGCCGCGCGTGATCGACTTCAAGTTGCAACGGCATGCCGAGCTTCACCGTGCCCTGCTCGACGGTGCCGAGATGGACGTAAAGATCGCCAGCCTTCTTCTGGGTGTCGGTGACGCGCACGCGCACGCCATCGCCGCCAAGAATGCCGGTGTCACCGACCTGACCGCCGGATTCGGCATAGAACGGCGTCTGGTTCATGACGATGGCAACACTGTCGCCAGCCTTGGCGCTGTCGATCTCCTTGCCGTCCTTTACCAGAGCTGTAACGACGCCTTCGGCGATTTCCGTGTCGTAACCCAAGAACTCCGCAGCACCGAGTTTCTCGCGCAGCGGAAACCAGATGTTCTCGGTCGCGGTATCGCCGGAGCCTGCCCATGCCGCGCGCGCCTTAGCCTTCTGCTGGCTCATTGCATCGGTGAACGATGCAATATCGACGCCGATGCCACGATTGCGCAACGCGTCCTGTGTCAGATCGAGCGGGAAGCCGTAGGTGTCATACAGCGTGAACGCAGTCTCGCCGTCGAACATATCGCCCTTCTTCAGCGATGCACTTTTCTCGTCCAGAATGGTGAGGCCGCGATCCAGCGTCTTGCGGAAACGGGTTTCTTCCAGCTTCAGCGTTTCCTCGATCAGGTTCTCGGCACGCACCAGTTCGGGATAGGCCTGCCCCATCTCGCGGACCAGTGCCCAGACAAGGCGGTACATCAGCGGCTCTTTGGCGCCAAGCAATTGCCCGTGACGCATCGCGCGGCGCATGATCCGGCGCAGCACATAGCCGCGGCCTTCGTTCGACGGCAGCACGCCGTCGGAAATCAGGAACGACGACGCGCGCAGATGGTCGGCGATGACGCGCAGCGAACCCTTCATCGGCCCTTGCGGGTCGGCGCCGGTCAAATCGGCAATCGCGCGGATCAGGGCCACGAACAGATCGATGTCGTAGTTGTCGTGCTTGCCCTGAAGCACGGCGGCAATGCGCTCAAGGCCCATGCCGGTGTCGATCGACGGCTTCGGCAGCGACACGCGGTTGCCCGGCGCGATCTGGTCGAACTGCATGAACACCAGATTCCAGATTTCGATGAAGCGGTCGCCGTCTTCATCCGGCGAACCCGGAGGGCCGCCTGGAATCTTGTCGCCATGATCGAAGAAGATTTCGGAGCACGGACCGCAAGGGCCGGTGTCACCCATCTGCCAGAAATTGTCCGACGTCCCGATCCGGATGATTTTCGATTCGGGTAGCCCTGCGATTTTCTTCCAGAGCTTTGCCGCGTCCTCGTCTTCGGAATAGACGGTGACCAGCAGCTTGTCCTTCGGAAGCCCGTATTCCTTGGTGATCAAATTCCAGGCAAGCTCGATCGCGCGGTCCTTGAAATAATCGCCGAACGAGAAGTTTCCGAGCATCTCGAAGAAGGTGTGATGCCGCGCAGTGTAGCCGACATTGTCGAGGTCGTTGTGCTTGCCGCCGGCGCGGACGCATTTCTGCGACGAGGTCGCGCGCTGATAGGGGCGCTTCTCAAGACCCGTGAACACGTTCTTGAACTGCACCATGCCCGCATTGGTGAACATCAATGTCGGGTCGTTGCGCGGAACCAGCGGCGAAGACGGCACGATCTCATGGCCATTTTTCGCAAAGTAATTCAGATACGCCGACCTGATCTCGTTAACGCCGCTCATAATCGTCCAATCGCGCCCAAAAGCTCTGATGTTCTAGCGCATTCTCGTGGCGTGAAACGCTCGTCGCTTCGCCAGAAAATGCCATGTTGCGCAGCCCGCCTTCAATGACGCGTGCAGCGCGGTTTGTCCTGCCCCGTTTCTAGACGGAACGGGCCTGCAATGTCCAGAA
>CALRLJ020000172.1:0-7720 GCA_943368635.1 Sediminibacterium ginsengisoli
CAGGCCTTTTGATCGCGGCGTCGACGATTAGTTTGTTTTCTCATGAGATATTTTTCGTTCTGGTTGGCCCGGCTTTTCGTGAGGGTTATCGCCTTGTCCCGGCGTTGAGCCTGGTTTTCTGCATCACCGCTTTTGCAAACTGCTTCGCGCAAGGCCTTCAGGCCAAACGGCAGACGGTTCATTATGCTTGGATAGGGTTGGTCATTGCTCTCGTATTTCTCGCAACGACCGTGTCTCTGGTGGGGCGGTTGGGCGCATTGGGCGTTATCGCCGGGATGGGTGCAGGGGGGCTGGCGATGCTGATCCTGCTTCAGGTCATGTCTGCGCGCTTCATGCCCGTGCGCTATCCGTGGGTCCGACATGGGTTGATGTGGATTATCGCTATTGCGATTGTGGGCCTTACCTATCAGCTTGACGTCGGAGTGGAAGGTTTCGCTATCAAGCTCGCGGCAATCATTGGAATATCAAGCCTGCCATTCTTGTTCGGTGCCATGCATGTTTCCGATATCCGTCTGGTGAAGGACGGTGTCCTGTCGGCTGTTCGTTAATGTGATTCAATGAAAATCAATGGATCCAGAATGGTGCTCGGAAAATTTGTGACGAGCCAAGGTGCGCAAGATTTTCTTTCCGTGGCCGATATTGGTTCGGCTGCCGGATGCGATGTCAGCTCGATGGGAATGGATTCATGACTGCCGCACGATCAGATTCTCATCGTGCGTTGAATATCATGTTCGTCATCGGTAGCCTCGGCGTGGGTGGGGCCGAGCGCCATCTTTCGAGAATTGCCCCTGCGTTGGTGAGCAGGGGTCTCCGTGTGCATGTCTACAGTTTGGCAGGAACCGGCACGCTGCATAACGAGCTTGAACGCGGCGGTGTAAAGGTTCTTGTGCCGCCCATCGACCGCGCGAGCATCGGTAATTCGATTGTTCTGCGGGCGTTGCGGATGATGCTTGCGGCCATTCACCTGACTTACGTGATGATCCAGAAGCGGCCCCGGATCGTTCATTTTTTCTTGCCAGCGGCTTACATGGTTGGTGCAGTTGCAGCATGGATTGCGCGGATCAATGTCCGCATCATGAGTCGCAGAAGTCTCAACAACTATCAGCGCGCCTATCCCGCGGCGCAATGGCTTGAGAAAAGATTGCATCGAACCATGGATGCGGTCCTTGGAAACTCAATGGCGGTGGTGCGCCAGCTTCGCGACGATGAAGCGGTGCCCGAAAACAGGCTTGGGCTGATCTATAACGGGATCGAGGCCGTGAGCGCTTCAGACGATCGATGCGCGGTCCGCGCGTCGCTGATGATCGACGATCGAACACTGGTCTTCATTGTCGTCGCCAATCTCATTCCCTACAAAGGGCACCGCGATCTGCTGGAGGCTTTCAGCCTCGCCAACGATCGTATCGAACAGCCTTGGCGTCTTCTGATCGTCGGGCGGGATGACGGCATCGGCTCCGAACTCGGCGCTGTGGCCGGCAGGTTGAACATCGGCAGCAATGTCTCGTTCCTCGGGCTGCGTTCGGACGCGGCAAGCCTGATGTCGGCCAGCGATGTCGGGTTGCTCAGTTCGCATGAGGAGGGCTTCTCGAACACCATCCTGGAAGGGATGGCGGCGGGCCTGCCGATGATCGTGACCAATGTGGGAGGCAATGCCGAAGCCGTCGTCGATGGCGAAACGGGGCTGGTCGTGCCGCCGCATGATCCTGCGGCCTTCGCCGATGCTCTTGTTCGCATTGCGCGAGATCCGGCGCTGCGTGGCCGGTATGGCGCTGCTGGCCGCGAACGGGTCGGCGCGCTCTTTTCCTCGGATGCCTGTGTGGCGAAGTATGAAGCCCTCTATCGCGGTCTGATGCAGGGAAAAGCGCCGGGCGATATTCCCGAGGTGCGCACCGCTCCTTGAGGGGCGGCGGAAGCTATTCCCAGCGCTCGCGCCAGCTTTCGAACATCAGCAAATCCCACAGCAGGTATTGCCAGTTTCGCTGCCCCGACAGATGCTCGCTCCAGTAGCGCCGGACGAGGGCCACATCGAAAAGCCCGGTGTCGGCCAAGCGCTTCTCCGAAAGCAGATCTTCCGCCCAGTCGCGCAGCGGTCCGCGCAGCCACTCCGCGAGCGGAACGCCGAAGCCCATTTTCGGGCGCTCCACCAGTTCTTGCGGAACGTGGCGATAGAGCACCTGGCGCAGGAGCCACTTGGTGACGCCGCCGCGAATTTTAGCCGAATGCGGCAGGCGCCAGGCAAGTTCAACCACGCGGTGATCGAGCAGTGGAACGCGCGCTTCCAGCGCCACCGCCATGCTGCAGCGATCCACCTTGGTGAGAATGTCGTCGGGCAGGTAAGTCACCAGATCGAGGAACTGCATTCTGTCGAGCAGATCGGGCAAATCCTTCCGGACCGAGTCATCCCAAAGAATGCCGCGCGTTTCCGCAGCGCCGGTCATCAGGCGGTCAGGCTCCCAATGGCTGACAAGGCGGCGGTAAAGCGCGTCGGCATCGTTAAGCTGAAATACCGAGGCGATCTTGTGGACCTTGTCGCCGAGTTGTGGAGGCGTGAGCCTGCGCGGCAGCAATGCGGACAGCTTGTCCCAGCGCTCTGTCGGTTGAGACGTCAGCGCCGCCGCGACCGAGTTGCGCGCGAATTGGGGCATCAGCGAAAGCATTCGCCATGAGCGGGATGCCAGCTGGTAGCGATTGTATCCCGCAAAGAGTTCATCGCCGCCGTCGCCCGAGAGGGCGACCGTGACGTGCTGACGGGTCATGGCGGAGACAAGGTATGTCGGAATCTGCGACGAGTCGGCGAACGGCTCGTCGAACATGTCTGCGAGCTTCGGCACGACGTCGAGTGCCTCGCGCGATGTCACGGTGAGTTCTGTATGGTCGGTCCCGAGGTGACGGGCGATTGCAGCGGCGTGCGGAGCCTCGTTAAAAGCTGCCTGCTCAAAGCCGATTGAGAAGGTTTTGACCGGCCCGGTATTCGCAGCCTTCATGAGGGCGACGACGGTCGATGAATCGATGCCTCCGGAAAGAAACGCGCCAAGCGGAACGTCGGCCATCATCCGTTTGCCGATGGCGTCAATGAGCAGCGCTTCGAGACGATCGGTCAGCGCCGCGTCCGTTTCCTTCAAGGGATTCCGGATTCCCTCGATGGCGACTTTCCTGGCGTCCCAGAATTTCTCCAGCTTCGGCTGTCCGCCCCACGGCAATGTCAGAATGGTGCCGGGTTCGAGTTTGAACACGCCCTCATAAATCGTATGAGGCGCCGGGATATAATTGTGCCGCATGAACGACGCGACCGCTTCCGGCTTGATGCGCGGCGTCCAGCCGGGATGCTGACGCAACGCCTTCAGCTCCGAGGCAAAGGCGAATAGCCCGTTGGTGTTGGTCCAGTAGACCGGCTTGATCCCCAGCCGGTCGCGCACCAGCGTCAGCGTCCGGTCCTGTTTGTCCCAGATGGCAAACGCAAACATTCCAATGAGGCGGGCGGCTGTCGCAGCAACGCCATATCTTGCGACCGCCTCGACGATCACTTCGGTATCGGAATGACCGCGGAACTGGTGACCCGTTGCTTCAATATCGGTGCGTATCTCAAGGTGGCTGTAAACTTCGCCATTGTAGCTGATGACGTAGCGCCCGTCGGCCGAGTGCATCGGTTGATGGCCGGCCGGGGAGAGGTCGACGATTGCAAGGCGCCGGTGCACCAGCGCGATACCGGCCTCGCTATCGATCCAGACATCGTGGCCGTCGGGGCCGCGATGCTCCATGCTGAAATCCATCGCTTCCGCGATGGCCTTCAATTGACCGGTTGGCGATCGATGCGCCGGATCGGCGATAAAGCCTGCGATTCCACACATGGTCTATGCGGCAGGCGATCGGTGCAGGCAGAGGGCGAGAGTTGGGATAAACATATACAGCCAATCTCGTTTTGATGCCGGGCGATGCCGTAAAACTTGCGATACCTTGCAGGTTTATAGCGAAGTATCGCCCGTTGACGCAAACCGGAATGTGGCGCCGGCTGGGGGAAATCGGCCGCTGGGGCGCTTGTGGAAATTCGACCGGCAGCGCATAAGTTCGCCCGAAACAGGCCCTTGGGCCAGACGATCTTCGGAGCCCGACGCAACAATGGCTATATTTTCCGGCTCTGTCCGCAAGCAGGCAATCCTCGCTCATTCGGAAACTTACGCCGCCTCGCGCTCCGAATGGCGCAGCAAGGCGGCATTCTTTCACCGTGAGGATGAGGCTTATCTGCGATTTCTGATCCCCGAAAACGCGCGTGTTCTGGAAATCGGATGCGGCATCGGCGATACGCTCGCAGCGCTCAAGCCCGCTTATGGCGTCGGCATCGATTTCAGCCCAGCCTTGATCGATGTCGCCCGCGCGCGGCATCCCGCCTTGACATTCGTTGTCGGGGACGCGGAAGATCCCGCCACGATTGCCTCGGTGGAGGGACCGTTCGATTACATCCTTGTGCTGGATGCGATCGGTTCGCTGGACGATTGCCAGAAATTTCTTGAGCAACTTCATCCGCTCTGCACACGCGAGACCCGCGTCGTCATCGGATATTTCTCGCATCTGTGGCAGCCTGTGCTGAAGCTCGCGGAGTGGATCGGCCAGCGGATGCCTCTGCCGTCGCAGAACGCGCTTGCGCCGGCGGATGTCGCGGCTATCGCTCAGCTTGCCGATTTCGAGTCGGTGAAATCCGAGCAGCGAATGCTCATGCCGGTGTCGCTGTTCGGGCTTGGGCATCTGGTCAATCGTTTCATCAGCATCCTGCCCGGATTCCGTTTTTTCGCTCTGCGGCATTACTCGGTCTGCCGGTCGTGGCCGGCCTCAAGAGAAAATCTCAAGTCGGCGACGGTAGTCATTCCCGCGCGCAATGAGCGCGGCAACATCGAACCGGCGGTGCAGCGGTTGCCGCAGTTCTGCGACGACATCGAAATTATCTTTATCGAAGGCCACAGCAAGGACGGCACCTTCGAGGAAATGGAGCGCGTCAAGGCGGCTTATCCGGACAAGGACATCAAGCTGATGCGCCAGCCCGGCAAGGGCAAGGCGGATGCGGTGTTCACGGCCTATGACGTGGCTCGTGGCGACGTCCTGATGATCCTCGATGCGGATCTGACCATGCCGCCGGAGCAATTGCCGAAATTCTGGGAGGCGATCAAGTCGGGGAAGGGCGAGTTCATCAACGGCTCACGTCTTGTCTATCCGCTTGAGGATGACGCGATGCGCTTCCTCAATCTGATCGCGAACAAGATATTCTCTTATCTTTTCTCGTGGCTGCTGAACCAGCGCTACACGGATACGCTGTGCGGTACCAAGGTGATGCGGCGGTCCGATTATTACAGGCTGCGCGACGGCAAGGCCTATTTCGGCGACTTCGATCCATTCGGCGATTTCGATCTGATCTTCGGCGCGTCCAAGCTCAATCTGAAAACCGTCGATCTGCCGATCCGCTATGCCGCCCGTTCCTACGGCGAGACGCAGATTTCGCGTTTCCGGCATGGTGTGATGTTGCTGAGAATGGTGGTCTTCGCATTCTTCAAGATCAAGGCGATTTGACCGGCGTTCGCCGCGCGTGCTCGCATCTGCATCGCGCGATTTCTATGGCGACGTGACGCGATGCAATATGGTATGTTCGCGCGCCGTAGTTTAGTGAGGTTCAGATGTTGCGACAGGCTTTGAGAAAAATTCCAGGGCTTGTTTCAGCCGTGCACGCGGTGCGGGAGCGAGTTGGTGTCGCACGCGTCAATTTTATCCCGACATACAACGAAGATAATCTCGCGACAGATCATTGGCTATCGACCGATGCAAGGTTCGAAGCCGCTTATCAGCGCGCCATCGACATGGGGCTTGCGGTCAGCACGACGGTGAAGTGGCGCGCCCATGTCGCCTGTTGGGCAGCGCGACGCGGCGCCAAGCTTGGCGGTGCTTTCGTGGAGTGCGGCGTGAATCGAGGATTTCTGTCGCGTGTCATTATCGAGTATCTCGGCGATGTGCCGAATTTCTATCTGCTCGATACCTACAATGGCTTCGATGAGAAGACGCTTTCGGCAAATCAGATCACCGCCCTCAAGGCCTGGCATGTCGAAGCCGGAAAGGCCGGTGACTGGCAGAACGGCATGTACGAAGAATGTTATCAGGACGTGGTTCGGGCATTCTCCGACAAGCCGCAGGTCAAGATTATTCGAGGCACCGTGCCCGATACGCTTCCGCTGGTGACCGAGGACAAGATCGCCTATTTGTCGATCGACATGAATTGCGCCGGTCCGGAAATCGCGGCTGTTGACTATTTCTGGCCAAAACTCGTTCCCGGCGCGACGGTCGTTCTCGATGATTACGGATGGGCCGGCCATACCGAGCAGCGCGAAGCTTTCGACGAATGGTCAATCCGAAACGGCGTCCCGTTGTTAAGTCTGCCGACAGGGCAGGGATTGCTGGTCAAGCACTAAGCGGCACGGATGTGATGAGTTCGTCTCTTGCCACTCGTGACGGCCTCAAGCTGAGAAACTCGAAGACGGTGATGTTGCGAGCGGTCACGGTCTAGGGCCGCGGCCCGTCAGCCCTCGGCACGCGGGCAATGACATTCATACTCTCGCCGTCTGCGATAAGATTATTCAGTTCGTTTGCGGTCGTGGGGAGTTGCCGTTCGGTTCTCTCATCGTAAAACAGATAGCCATGGACTCTGAACAGATCGACCAGCTCGGCTAGCGACGCTCCGCGCTCGTCGAGCACATAGGGCGCAAGCTCCATCACGAAAATCGGCCGGCTCTCTGCCAGGAGTGTCTGCGCACCGCGAAGGATGTCACATTCAAATCCATCGACGTCGAGTTTGACGAGTTGAATTCGGGGGCTTCCGCGTTCGGCGAGAATGCTGTCGAGGCTTCTTGACTGAGCGGTGTGAGTCGGCATTGCCTGACCGAGGTGCTTGGCGTGGAAGTCATCGCCTGTGTGGCTCTCCCCTTTCGGGGGGGTGAGCGGCCAGCTTGAGTAGATGGAAGTTGGGACCAATGCGTCGTCCTGCTTTGCGAGAAAGCAATGGTAGGTCGATACGCGCGAGGCAAGGGCGGGATTAAGCGCAAGGTTGCGGTTGAGTTTTCGATACGCGAATTCCGTCGGCTCGAATGCCAGCACCTGTCCCTGAGGCCCTGCGCACTGGGCAAGATGCAGGGTATGCGCGCCGACATTCGCGCCCACGTCGAGTATGGTTGCCGAAGGTGCGACAAGTTTGGACAGCGCGCTTCGCGTTTCGCGTTCAAAAATATTTCCGAGATAAATTGCAAAATCGATGCCCTGTCCAAGATCCAGGTCGTAAGTCACGCCTCCACGCGTCACGATGCAATTGTCGGTTCGGCCGCCCACAGCGCGTGCGAGATGAATGGTCCTGTAGGCGAGCCGCGCCAGCGCAATCTTGTGGGCAGTTTTCATGCGGTCTCTCAGGCTACAGAAGCGAGTTTCTTCTAGCGAATGGGTCGAAAAGTGTAAACAGACGGCTTGCGGCTTGAGATACTGGCAATCGTGCTGGCAAGTCTGTACGAAACATGAAATGACTTTCCGGATTTGAATGGCTCGGAAGCAGTCTTGGAATGTCGGATGCGCTTACCAATTACCGCTCGGTCTGGGAACGGAAGCCGGTTCTGCGGGCGGTCTATAACGACATTTTCGACCGGATCGCGAAGCGTACCGTTCCGGGCACGACCCTCGAAATCGGCGGCGGCATCGGAAA
>CALRLJ020000173.1:0-7717 GCA_943368635.1 Sediminibacterium ginsengisoli
TCACCGGCAGGCCCGCCGCCGGTGACGGCATCGATAATGCCGAACGTGTCGAAGAAGACGTAGACCACATTCACGACCAGCAGAAAGAACGTGGTCGGCGACAGCAACGGAAACACGATGGTCCAGAACCGGCGCAGCGGGCCGGCGCCATCGATTGCGCTGGCTTCCAGCACGCTCTTCGGGATCGATTGCAGGCCGGCGAGGAAGAACAGGAAATTGTAGGCGATCTGCTTCCAGACCGCGGCCATCACCACCAGCGTCATGGCGTGGTGGCCGTTCAACAATGGATTCCAGTCGAAACCAAGAACGCGCAGCGGCCGGGCCAGCGTGCCGAGCGAGGGATGAAACATGAAAATCCACAACACGCCGGCAATCGCAGGAGCGACCGCATAAGGCCAGATCATCAATGTCTTGAAGGCGCCCACGGCCTTCAGGTTCTTGTCGGCCTGGGTTGCGAACATCAGCGCAATGCTGAGTGACAGCAATGCGACGAGGGAGGAGAACACCGCCGTGGTCAGCATCGCCTTGTAGTATTCGGGCTGCGCAAACAGCGCCTGATAGTTCTCCAGCCCGACAAAATCCGATGACAGGCCGAAAGCGTCCTCGCGCAGGAACGATTGCCACACCGCCTGACTGGCGGGCCAGTAGAAAAATACGAAAGTGATGATGAGCTGCGGCGTCAGCAGCAGGTAGGGAAGTAGCTTGTTGTTGAAGGTGGCCGACTTTTCCATTCAGGACGTCACGGCTTTCAAGAGAAGCGGCGCGCTCTTTCGCGAAAGAAAGGGCGCGCCGAAATTGTTACTTCACGGTTTTCTCGAAGGTCCGCAGCATGGCGTTGCCGCGGGTCACCGCGGAATCGAGCGCCTCCTTGGCGGTCTTTTGACCGGCGAGGGCTGCCTCCAGCTCCTCCGACCAGATGTCGCGCATCTGCACCATGTTGCCGAAGCGAAGCCCGCGCGAATTCTCCGTCGGCTCCTTGTTGGTGAGTTCCTTCAGTGGCGTCTGCAGCGTCGGGTTCTTCTCATAAAAGCCGTCTGCCTTGGTCTTCTCATACGCCGCCTTGGTGATCGGCAGATAGCCGGACTCCTGATGCAGCTTGGCCTGACGGTTGGTGTCGGACAGGAAGGTGAAGAATTTCGCGATGCCCTTGTACTCTTCGGGCTTCTTGCCGCCCATCACCCAGAGCGATGCGCCGCCGATGATCGAGTTCTGCGGCGCGCCGGCGACGTCGGGATAATAAGGCATCGGCGCCGAGGTGAATGCGAACTTCGCCGTGCCCTTGGCGGTGGCGTAGTAACCCGAGGATGTCAGGAAGATCGGGCATTCGCCGGACCCGAAACGGGCCTCGCCCGCGTTGGCGCGGCCGGAATAGTCGTAAGTCTTGTCCTTCTGCAGGTCGATCAGGTTCTGCAGATGCTTGATGTGCAGCGGCGAGTTGAATTTCAGCACGGTGTCGAAGCCGTCGAGGCCGTTTGCCTTGGTGCCGATCGCGACGTTATGCCAGGCCGAAAACTGTTCGATGTGTGCCCAGGTGGCCCACGCATTGGAAAAACCGCAAGTCGTAAATCCGGCGGCCTTCAGTTTCTTGGCGTCCTCGAATACTTGCGGCCAGGTCTTTGGAATTTCCGCGATGTTCGCCTTCTTCAGCGCGTCGAGATTGATCCACATCACCATCGACGAGGAGTTGAAAGGAAACGACAGCATCTCGCCCTTCGCGGTCGAGTAGTAACCGGTGATCGCAGGCAGATAGGCCTTGGGGTCGAACGGCTCGTTCGCTTCCTTCATCAGCTGATAGACCGGCTTGATCGCGCCCTTGGCGCTCATCATCGTCGCCGTGCCGACCTCGAACACCTGAATGATGTGCGGCGCGTTACCGGCGCGGAACGCGGCGATTCCCGCATTCATGGTGTCGGCATAGCCGCCCTTGAAGGAGGGGACCACCTTGTAGTCGCTCTGCGAGGCGTTGAAATCCGCCGCCAGCTTGTTGACGATGTCGTTATTGCCGCCGGTCATGGCGTGCCACCACTGAATCTCGGTGACGGCTTGCGCGGGCGTTGAAAAGGCGAGGATAGCTGAAGCAGCCATGCCCAAGACAGCGTGAAAGCCCATCCGGCGAATTGTCATCGATATTTTCTCCCTGAAGCCGTCATCATCGTTGCGCGGTAACAGCGCCGGATGACGTACTGGTGACGCGGGATGGTAAGCGGGGAGGGTCGGCTGTGGGAAGCCCTAAAAGCGTTGAACTTTCGGCGCGGCACGATCGGCCACCGCCATGGCTCTGCCTTGCATCGGCCTGCGCTGCACTGCGTCAGCATCAAACATCAACAGCGCAGGGACGATCCTGCGCTGTTGTCATTTTGAGTCGGTCAGCCCGCGATTGTTGCGGGATTGTCCGGCTTCAGCGCTTCCGTTCCGCTGCCACAGTGCCAGCAGCATGCAGGTCGGCGATTTCTTTCGCCGAGTAGCCGAACTCCGCCAGGATGGCATCGGAATGTTCGCTGAACTTCGGCGGCACGTGACGCAGGCTGGCTTTGGTCCGGTCGAAGCGGATCGGCGAGGCGACGCCCTTGTACCAGTCCTTTTCGATAATATCGCCGCGCTGCCTGGTGTGCTCGTTGGCCAGCGCCTTGTCGATCGACTGAACCGGACCCGCGGGCAGGCCAGCCGCCAGCAGGCGCCGGCACAGCGGCTCGCTGTCATGGTCTTTGAGGATGTCGACGATCACGTCGCGCAACTCGTCGCGATGTGCGATGCGATCGCGGTTCCGTGCAAAGCGCGGATCGGTGCCAAGTTCCGGCCTGCCGAGTTCCTTCATCAGCTTCCGGAAGGTGCCGTCGTTGCCGACCCCCATGAAGACGTTGCCGTCGCGCGCGGGAAAAACAGCGTAGGGCACCAGATTCGGATGCTCGTTGCCGGTGAGTGCCGGCGGCTTGCCGTGCATGAAATAATTGGCCGTGTGCGGATGCATGATCGCAAGGCCGGTTTCGTAGAGCGTCGTCTCCAGGAACTGGCCTTTGCCGGATTTGGCGCGTTCGGCCAGAGCCATCAGGATGCCGACCGCAGCATAAAGCCCTGTCGACATGTCGACGAGCGCCACGCCGATTCGCGTCGGGCCGCTTTCCTGCGATCCGGTCGAAGCCATCAGGCCGACCATCGACTGAATGATCGCGTCGTAGCCGGGGTGACCGCCGTGAGGTCCATCGGCGCCGAATCCGGAAATGCGGCAGTGGATCAGCGCGGGAAACTTCGCACGCAGGAAATCGTTGCCGATGCCCCACTTGTCGAGAGTGCCGGGCTTGAAGTTCTCGATCAGCACATCCGCGGTCTCGAGCATTTTCATCAGCACGACGCGACCGCCTTCGGACGCGAGGTCGAGGCCGATCGAACGCTTGTTGCGATTGGTGCCGATGAAATAAGCCGCGTCATCGTCGTGGAATGGAGGGCCCCAGTCACGGGTCTCGTCGCCGGCCGGCGGTTCGACCTTCACGACATCGGCGCCGTGATCGGCGAGAATTTGCGTGCAGTAGGGACCGCCAAGCACGCGCGTCAGATCGATGACGCGCAGTCCGGCCATCGCACCGGTCGCGGTTTGAGTTGTCATGGGTCAACCTTCAGTCAGCGAAAAATGTGAAGACGATGCCGCAGAGCTGCAGCCCGCCGTCACATTGAAAGAATTACGGCAGTGGCGTCAATACGCGCGCCGATTGGCGTCCATGCACGTACGCATGCTGCGCTGCCGCTCTGTTCAGTGAGCGAACGCGGTTGTTAGAAAACACAATGGATTGTTTCGGCGAGAGAAGGTTGGTGGAGCCAGGCGGGATCGAACCGCCGACCTCTTGCATGCCATGCAAGCGCTCTCCCAGCTGAGCTATGGCCCCGAACACCTTGCCGCGCGGTGGGTCTGCGCGGGTTAAACCTTGAGTCGGCGCGCGACCTGCGCGCCGCCCCGAAAAATCATACTTGAAGACTTATCTCAAGTCTCTTCATCGCCCGACACATCACCGATGATGTCGGTCACGTCTTCGTCGTCTTCTTCGTCCTCAGCGATGAAGGTCGAATCATCATCGTCGTCGTCGTTGAGGGTTTCGTCGACTTCGATGTCGTCCTCGGATTCCGGCAGCACGGCCTTGACCTTGCCGGTGTTCTCCTCGGCATCGGCCTCTTCCAGCGAGACCAATTCTTCCGACTCGGCGGGCTCGGGTGCTGCGTTCGCGGCATTGGCCGCAGCAGCGCGGGCTGCGGCGTCGGCACGCGTGCGCGGCGGCGGAATCGGCGCAATCGGCACAACTTCCCCGGTATACGGCGAAATAACCGGCGTCTTGTTGAGGTCGTAGAACTTTTTGCCCGTGGTCGGGCAAATACGCTTGGTTCCGAGATCGGCTTTGGCCACGGTTTATAGTCCTGAGAATGTCTTGAAAAAGCGGTGCTTCACTTGGCTAGTTGCGCCGCCGCTGTCAATAGCGGTTTGGGGGTTAAATGACCGGGCCGTGACGTCCCGCCAACCTCGTGGTAGGAGCCGCAGACACCAAGGAAAGTGCCATCTTGACCCATTCCGACCACCCAACCCCGCTGGAATCGCGGGCCTCGGGCGCTCTCAGCGGCCGTGTCCGCGTGCCGGGCGACAAATCCATCTCCCATCGGGCCCTGATTCTGGGTGCGCTGGCGGTAGGAGAGACCCGGATTACGGGACTTTTGGAGGGCGAGGACGTTCTCAACACCGCCAAGGCCATGGCAGCGCTCGGGGCGAGGGTTGAGCGCATCGGCGAGAGCGCATGGTCGGTCCGCGGCGTCGGGGTCGGCGGCTTCAAGGCACCGGATGCGCCGCTCGATTTCGGCAACAGCGGCACCGGCTGCCGGCTTGCCATGGGGGCTGTGGCCGGATGCCCGATTGCGGCGACCTTCGATGGCGATGCGTCGCTGCGCAGCCGTCCGATGCGCCGGATTCTCGATCCACTGGAATTGATGGGCGCGCGGGTCTCAATGAGCGCGGACGGCGGCCGGCTGCCGATGACGCTGCAAGGCGCGCGCGATCCGATTCCTGTCGTCTACCGCACGCCGGTGGCGTCGGCGCAGATCAAGTCGGCGGTGCTGCTGGCGGGCTTGTCCGCGCCGGGCATCACCACGGTGATCGAAACCGAAGCCAGCCGCGACCACACTGAATTGATGCTTCATCATTTCGGCGCGCAGATCGTGACGACGAAAGAAGGCGCGCATGGCCGCAAGATCGCACTCACCGGCCAGCCTGAATTGCGCGGCGCCAATGTGATCGTGCCCGCCGATCCGTCGTCCGCAGCATTTCCGATTGTCGCCGCACTGATCGTGCCGGAATCCGACGTCACGCTCACCGACATCATGACAAACCCTTTGCGCACAGGGCTTTTCACGACATTGCGGGAAATGGGCGCCTCCATCGAGGAAAGCCATCAGCGCAACGACGCCGGCGAACCGATGGCGCAATTCCGCGTCCGTGCGTCGCAGTTGCGCGGCGTGACAGTGCCGCCGGAACGTGCGCCGTCGATGATCGACGAATATCTCGTGCTTGCGGTTGCGGCTGCGTTTGCTGAAGGCACCACCACCATGCGCGGCTTGCAGGAGTTGCGCGTCAAGGAATCCGACCGGCTGGAGGCAACCGCCGACATGCTGCGCGTCAACGGCGTGCAGGTCGAAATTTCCGGCGACGACATGGTCGTGGTAGGCAAGGGTCACGTGCCCGGCGGCGGCCTTGTCGCCACCCACATGGATCATCGCATCGCGATGTCGGCGCTGATGATGGGGACGGCGTCGGATGCGCCGGTAAAAATCGATGACACGGGTTTCATCGCGACCAGCTTTCCGGACTTCATTCCGATGATGCGCGGGCTTGGAGCGCACTTCTCATGATCATCGCCATCGACGGTCCCGCCGCATCCGGAAAAGGCACGCTCGGCAAACGGCTGGCTCATCATTACGGATACCGGCATCTCGACACCGGCGTGATCTACCGCGCGGTCGCCCAGGCGTTGCTGGAGGCGGGGGTCGATCTCACCAACGAGGCGCTTGCGGTTGCGGCTGCCATGGAACTCGACCCCGAAAAGTTCGGCAATCCGGTCCTGAAGACCCAGAAAGTCGGCGATGCGGCCTCGGTAGTGTCCGCAATTCCTAAGGTAAGAGAAGCACTTATCAACTTTCAGCGGCAGTTTGCGGCGGACCCGCCGGGGGCGGTGCTCGATGGCCGCGATATTGGAACCGTGATCTGCCCGGACGCCGAAGTGAAGATTTTCGTGGTTGCGGACCCCCATGTCCGGGCTCGTCGCCGGACGCTGGAGGCGCTCGGCCGGGGCGAGCAGGCCGATGAGGCGGCCGTGCTGGCGGATATCCTCAAGCGGGACGAACGCGACCAGAACAGGGCCACAGCGCCTTTAAAAGCGGCCCCGGATGCATACTTGCTGGATAACTCTCAGTTGGATATAGAGAGCGGCGTCCGGGCTGCGATCGACATTGTCGAGGCCGTCCGAGCGGGCCGGTCGAGGGCTTAGTCCCCACCGTCATTGGAGGAATGCCCGCTCCTGGTTTTCTGAGGTCGATCTTCGTCTCAGCTCCGGACAGCAGATCACGCGCTTTGAGCGCGTAAATCCTCGTATCGTTCATGCAGGCACAAGCCGGCCCATTTTCGCAAAGCCTTCTTTGCGGAAGCGGTCGTCAAAGGTTGCGGACCTTTGGCACTGGATGCGCGATACGCCCCTTAACTTCACTGCCGGCATTCCGCATCTGGAGAACACATGGCTTCGACTGCTACTGCTTATAATCCTTCCCGCGACGATTTCGCCGCGATGCTTGATGAGTCCTTCGCAGGTGGCAACCTGCAGGAAAGCTCCGTCATCAAGGGCATTGTTGTTGCGATCGAGAAAGACATGGCCGTCATCGACGTCGGCCTGAAGACCGAGGGCCGCGTTGCCCTGCGCGAATTCAACGGCCCTGGCCGTGAGAGCGACCTCAAGGTCGGTGACGAAGTCGAGGTGTTTCTCGACCGGATCGAGAACGCGCTCGGCGAAGCCGTGCTGTCGCGCGACAAGGCGCGCCGCGAAGAAAGCTGGGGCAAGCTCGAGAAGGCCTTCAACAACAACGAGAAGGTTCACGGCGTTATCTTCAACCAGGTCAAGGGTGGCTTCACCGTCGATCTCGACGGCGCTGTCGCCTTCTTGCCGCGCTCGCAGGTCGACATTCGTCCGATCCGCGACGTCGCTCCGCTGATGAACAACTCGCAGCCGTTCCAGATTCTCAAGATGGATCGCCGCCGCGGCAACATCGTGGTGTCGCGCCGCACGGTTCTGGAAGAGACCCGCGCCGAACAGCGTCAGGAACTGGTGCAGAACCTTGAAGAAGGTCAGGTCATCGACGGCGTCGTCAAGAACATCACCGACTACGGTGCGTTCGTTGACCTCGGCGGCATCGACGGCCTGCTGCATGTCACCGACATCGCATGGCGCCGCGTCAATCACCCGACCGAAGTTTTGGCCATCGGCCAGACGGTGAAGGTGAAGATCATCAAGATCAACCACGAGACCCACCGCATTTCGCTCGGCATGAAGCAGTTGCTGGACGATCCATGGCAGGGCATCGAGGCGAAGTATCCGTTGAACTCGCGCTTCACCGGACGCGTCACCAACATCACCGACTACGGCGCATTCGTCGAACTGGAGCCGGGCATCGAAGGCCTGATCCACGTCTCGGAAATGTC
>CALRLJ020000174.1:0-7668 GCA_943368635.1 Sediminibacterium ginsengisoli
GACGAGGTGGAAAAATTTATGGGCGGGCTCGGATTCGAGCATGTTCGCAGCAACGTTCAGCCCTACGCGACCGGCGTTTTCGGCGCTGGCTGCGACGAGTATGTCTATCGGCGCATCGGCTGAGTCCGATATTTGCGTCTGGGCGTCTGTGTGTTTGTGGGCGCAACGTCGTCGCAGCTATTGCTTCGGTGCTTTCGACTTCGACTTCACCGCCTTGGACTTCATTGGCTTTGGCTCATTCGCCTTGGGCTCTTTCGGGCACGCGCCGACATAGTCGAGTTGCACCCGGGCCTTTTGGCGCTCGCAATCGTTAGCGTAGGTTTTGCCGTTACAGCCGCAAACCGGCCGATAGATCTGCATGCAGAAGGCGGGCGCCTTGTCGCATTGGCCCGCCGCGTCGGCGGTCGTGCATTGTCCAGCGGTCGTTTTTTGACACCAAAGCGCCGAATTGCAGGTGATGCCGGTTGCACCCGCGCAGGCTTCGCCGAGATTTGCCGCCTCGGATTTATGTGATCCGATCGCCACGCCAAGCGTGACGATCAGAATCGCAATAGCCAGACAAGTGAAGCGCGCTCGCATGGACATCTCCCAGGCAGCAACCCGCAGTCCGAATCCCTCAGGCGGTCTTCTTATTCTGCCGGTTGTGCACCAGATCGTCCACGACCATCGGATCGGCCAGTGTCGAAGTATCGCCGAGCGATCCGGATTCGTCTTCCGCGATCTTGCGCAGGATGCGGCGCATGATCTTGCCCGAGCGTGTTTTCGGCAGGCCGGGCGCAAATTGAATCAGATCCGGCGAGGCAATCGGTCCGATGTCCTTGCGCACCCACGCGACCAGCTCCTTGCGCAGCGTTTCGGTTGGCTCGACGCCCTTCATCAGCGTGACATAAGCGTAGATGCCCTGGCCCTTGATGTCGTGCGGATAGCCGACCACGGCGGCTTCCGACACCGCGTCATGCGCGACAAGTGACGATTCCACTTCCGCCGTGCCCATGCGATGACCGGACACGTTGATCACGTCATCGACACGGCCAGTGATCCAGTAATAGCCGTCGGCATCGCGGCGGCAGCCGTCGCCGGTGAAGTACTTGTTCTTGTAGGTCGAGAAGTAGGTCTGCTCGAATCGTTCATGATCGCCGTAGACCGAGCGCATCTGGCCGGGCCACGATTTTGCGATGCAGAGATTGCCGGAGCATTCGCCGTCGAGCACCTTGCCGTCGGCATCGACGATTTCAGGCTGCACGCCGAAGAACGGCTTGGTTGCCGAACCGGGCTTCTGCGCGATGGCGCCGGGCAGCGGCGTAATCAGGATGCCGCCGGTCTCGGTCTGCCACCAGGTATCGACGATGGGGCAGCGCGAGTCACCGACCACGCGGTAATACCATTCCCACGCTTCCGGATTGATCGGCTCGCCGACCGAGCCGAGCAGGCGCAACGAGGCACGCGAGGTTTTCTTGACCGGCTCATCGCCGGACTGCATCAGCGCACGGATCGCGGTGGGTGCGGTATAGAAGATATTGACCTTGTGCTTGTCGATGACGTTCCAGAACCGCGAATTGTCCGGATAATTCGGAACGCCCTCGAACATCAGCGTGGTCGCACCGTTGGCCAGCGGCCCGTAGAGAATGTAGCTGTGGCCGGTGACCCAGCCCACGTCGGCGGTACACCAGTAGATGTCGCCCTCGTGATAATCGAACACGTATTGATGGGTCATCGACGCGAAGGTGAGGTAACCGCCCGTCGTGTGCAGCACGCCCTTGGGCTGGCCGGTCGAGCCTGACGTGTAGAGAATGAACAGCGGATCTTCCGCGTTCATCGGCTCCACCGGACAATCGGCATCGACCACGGCTGCCGCTTCGTGGTGCCAGACGTCGCGCACCGGATCCATGTCGATCGCACCACCCGTGCGCTTGACCACGACAACCCAATCGACGCCGCCGCCGATCTTGGCGATGGCCGCATCCACATTGGCTTTTAGCGGCACCTTCTTGCCGCCGCGCAGGCCTTCGTCAGCGGTGATGATGACCTTGGATTTACAATCGGTAATGCGTTGCGCCAGCGAATCCGGCGAGAAGCCGCCGAACACGACGGAATGAATCGCGCCGATCCGCGCGCAGGCCAGCATGGCGTAGGCGGCTTCCGGAATCATCGGCAGATAGATGGTGACGCGGTCGCCCTTCTTGACGTTCCGCAGCCGCAGGATGTTGGCCATCTTGCAGACTTCGTCATGCAACTCGCGATAGGTGATCTTCTTCGACTCGGACGGATCGTCGCCTTCCCAGATGATCGCGGTCTGGTCGCCGCGCGTGTCGAGATGGCGGTCGATGCAATTCCATGCGGCGTTCAACTCGCCGTCCTCGAACCACTTGATCGAGATATTGCCCGGCGCGAACGAAACGTTCTCGACCTTGGTAAAGGGCTTGATCCAGTCGAGGCGCTTGGAGGCTTCATCCGCCCAGAATCCGTTGGGGTCGCTAACCGACCGCGCATACATCTCGCGATACTTGGCGTCGTCGATGAAGGCGCGCTTCGCCCATTCCGCGGATACGTCGTAGATTTTCTCGGACATGACTTCCTCATTTCCTCCACGCAGGCCGTCCACGTCACAACATGTGCGCGGGCTTGTTCTTGTTTTTGATATTATGCGCCTGTGCATACAGCAGCGACAAGCTGCGGCAACTAGGACTTTTGTCGGAACCGGCTCTGTCCGGCGCGCGCGAGCCGGGCTGGCATGCCATCTATGGGAGCGAAAGCAGGCTCCAAACAGCGGTTTGCTTGATTTCGGCGTCTTCGAGGTCGCGGGTCACCGGGACGCTGTAATCGGCAATCCGGCGCAGTTTGTCGCGGGGGAGGTAGCTGCGGCCGGGATCGCCGATCAGGACGGCGGTGTCGTGTGCGGCGTGGCCGGATAAAAAATCGAACGCCCGCTGCGCGGTGTCGCGCTCATAGAAAATATCGCCGGCCAGGATCACGTCCCAGCGGGCTGGATTTGTGCCCGCGAGCAGATCGTCATTGCATGTCGCCAGCGTGACGCCGTTTTCTGCCGCGTTTAACATGGCTGCGGCGCAGGCAAACGCATCGATATCCGCAACCGTCACCGATGCCGCGCCGGCCTTCATGGCGGCTATCCCGACAAGGCCGGAGCCGCTGGCGAGATCGAGCACGGTCTTGCCGCGCACCACAGATGCATTGTCGAGAACATGGCGCGCCAGCGCTTGCCCTCCGGCCCACGCAAACGCCCAGAACGGCGGCGGCAATCCGGCTTCGCCGATTTCTTCTTCGGTCTTGTGCCACAACGGCACGGCTTCATCGGCCAGGAACAGCGAGATCTCCGGCGTCAGCGGCACCGCGCGCAGCCGTGTGTTGGCGCGAATGAACGCGTCCTTGTCGGCGATGACGGGCGGGTTCAAACGCCGCCCAGTTTGCAGACGAGTTTCCATTCGTCCAGCTTGACGCTTTGAACGGATAATCGCGAAAATTTGACCAGATCCATCTCCGCCAGCTTGGCGTCGATTTTGATGGTCTCGAGTGAAACCGGCGTCTTCAGCGGCTTGTCGGCCTTGATGTCGACGCAGACGAACTTGCCGGTCGGATCGGTCGGATCGGGGTAGTGCTCGCGGACGATCTCGACAATGCCGACGATCTCCTTGCCCTCGTTGGAATGATAGAAGAAGGCGCGGTCACCTTTCTTCATCTTCATCATGTTGAGCTTCGCGGTATGGTTGCGCACGCCGGTCCAAGCCTCGCCCTTGGCGCCTTTCGCGACCTGTTGGTCCCACGACCATGTCGATGGTTCCGATTTGACGAGCCAGTGAGCCATTGCCGCTTCCTCTTTATCCCTCAGCCCGAAACGGCCGTGTCAGCAGCGCTTCGATGGCCCTGTCGATGGTTAGCTTTCCGCCGAGAACGGCTGCGACCGCATTGGCGACCGGCATGTCCACATTCTTTTCTGCGGCAAGCTCGATCAGCACGGGTGCGGTGAATTCACCTTCGACCAGTTTTGTCCGGTCCGGCGTCTCGCCGCGCCCGAGCGCAAGCCCGAGCGAGAAGTTGCGCGACTGAGCGGTCGAGCACGACAGCAGTAGATCGCCCAAACCCGACAATCCGGCGATGGTTTCAGGCTTGGCATCGCAGGCCAGCCCCAGTCGCATCAATTCGGCGAAGCCGCGCGTGGTCAGCGCGGCGAGCGCCGATGCACCGAGTTTTCTGCCCGCGACGATACCGGCGGCAATCGCCAGAACATTCTTGGCCGCGCCGCCGATTTCCACGCCACGCACATCGGTCGAGTGATAGGGGCGGAATGTCGCCGACCCCAATGCGTGCACCAGCGCCTTTGCAAGTTGCTCATCGCCGGTCGCGAGCGTCACCGCAGTCGGCAGTCCGCGCGCGACATCGACGTCGAAGCTTGGCCCCGACAGAATCGCGGGCACGGCACGCGGCGCCACTTCACTGACGATCTGGGTCATGAACCGGTGCGTGCCGCGCTCGATGCCCTTGGCACAGACGATGACGGGTGTATTCGGTGCGAGGTGTACCGCGAGGGTCATCGTGGCCTGCCGCAAATTCTGCGCAGGCGTCACCAGCAACACCGCATCGGCCTTGCCGGCCTGAGCAAGATCGCTGGTCACGCGGATCGCTGGGGCGAGTTGAATGCCGGGCAGTTTCGGATTTTCGCGGGTCTTTGAGATTTTCTCGGCAACGGCGCTGTCGCGAGCGGTGAGAATAACATCGCGTCCGGCGCGCGCCGCGGCATTGGCGAGGGCTGTGCCCCATGCGCCAGCACCAACGACAGCAATGGTTTGATGGGTCGTCATGCTTGATGACTAACCGGCATGATCTTTTCCGAAAACTGGATTCCATTTTTCGAGATCATGCCCTAATGCCTCGCACGCGTGTTGGCGAACTTCACAGGTGTCGACGCGGTTTCATCGAGCCGCCAGCGCGCGCGCGGCGCAGTCTCCATGTCGTCGATCATTTTCAGCGCCAGCCGTTCCGCGCCGGCCCATGCGATCATCGCGCCATTGTCGGTGCAGAGCGCCGGCGGCGGAACGATCAGCATGGTCTGGGCGCGGCCTGCGATGTCATGCAGGGCGCTGCGGATCGCGAGATTCGACGCGACGCCGCCGGCTGCGACCAGCGCGCGCGGCGGACCGAACTGTTCCTGAAACAGCCGTAAGCCGACCTTGATCCGGTCGGCGGTGAGGTCGAGCACCGCGGCCTGAAATCCTGCACAGAGATCGCAGACATCCTGCGGTTCGAGCGGCATCAGCCGCGTGGCTTCGTTGCGCACCGCTGTTTTCAATCCGGACAACGAAAAATTCGCATCGGGCCGTCCGACCATCGGACGCGGAAACACGAAGCGCTCGGGATTGCCATGCGCCGCTGCGCGTTCGACTTGCGGCCCGCCCGGATAGGGCAGGTCCAGCATTTTCGCGACCTTGTCGAAGGCCTCGCCCATCGCATCGTCGAGCGTGGTGCCGAGCCGGACATATTTCCCGACGCCGAGCACCGCGACGATCTGGGTGTGGCCACCCGAGGCGAGAAACAGGCAATAGGGAAACATCAGCGGCACGGTGAGGCGCGGCGTCAGCGCATGCGCCTCCAGATGATTGACCGCGATCAAGGGCGTGTCATGCACCAGTGCAATGGCCTTCGCCGTGGTGAGGCCGACGATAACGCCGCCGATTAATCCCGGACCGGCTGCTGCCGCCACGCCGCTCAGGTCGCCAAATCCAACGCCCGCCTCGATCATCGCGGCACGGATAATACCGTCGAGCATATCGACATGGGCGCGCGCTGCGATCTCGGGCACCACGCCGCCGAATGGCGCGTGTTCGTCGATCTGCGAGCGCACGATATTGGACAGAATCCGTCCCACGCCGTCGCGCTGCCGTTCGACAACGGCGGCCGCGGTTTCGTCGCAGGTGGTCTCGATTCCCAGCACCAGTGTCGGCTTGCTTGCCAATTTCAGTCCTTGCGTTCGCCGCCGATCCGGCGTTTCCCTTTAATAGATAGCTATAGATGGGCAAAGATAGGGATGAGTTGACCCGAGCGCCGGTCAAAACGTCCGCCACCGGGGCGTCATTCAAGAGGTTCATAACGTGGAATCGTCAGGCGGGCTATCGTGATTCAACACACCGGCGACCCGCACGGAGCATCGTGAATGGCTATTCTTGTGACACGCCCTGCGCCCGACAACGAAAAAACCGCCGCAGCCCTGCGGGCGCGGGGTTATGACGCGCTGTTGTCGCCGATGCTGCGGTTCGAAGACATCCCGTTTCACGACGAGGACGATGCAGCGTATGACGGCGTCGTCGTGACAAGCGCCAACGCGATTCGCGCCATCGCGGATCATCCGTCCCGGCTGCATCTATTCAAGCTGCCCGCATTTGCGGTCGGCGAGCAGACGGCAGCGGCGGCGCGGGACGCGGGCTTCACGGATGTGGTGAGCGGTAAAACCAATGCTGGTGCGCTGGGCGATCTCATCGCCAAAAAAGGCTCTGCGGGAAAGCTGAAGAAGGGCGCCACGCTTTGTTATCTTGCGGGCGCGGATCTGGCGCACGATCTGGCTGCCGATCTCGGCGCGCGCGGATTCACCATCATCACCCATACGACCTATCGCATGGTCCCGGTGGCCGGATTTGCGGCACCCGTCGCCGATGCATTTCGTGGTGGCGGCATCGCAGCGGTCCTTCACTATTCCCGGCGCAGCGCGCGGGCCTATCTCGATGCGGCGCGGCAGGACGGCGTGGAGATTTCCGCCTTGTCGCTGCCGCAATGTTGCATTTCCGAGGCGGTGGCGGGTGTCTTGCGCGAGGCGGGCGCGATGCAGGTGGCGTCGGCGCGCACGCCGGACGAGAACGCTATATTCGATGTGCTGGACAGGACGGTCAAAGCGCCGTCCCGATAGTTTGTCTTGCAGAACTTTAAGCATCCGGGCGTGAACGGCCTTCGCAGAATCTGCTAGAGTTCGCGTCAGCGCGGCAGGAGTGAGTTCCCGATGGACGACGACAAGCAGGACAAGACGGGCATCACGCCGGGGAACGAGACCGCCAAGCGCGCCCCGCCGACCATCGAATTGACGGCGGCGAGCGTATCCGACAGCACGCCGGATGCGGCTGCACCCGATGCGGAAGCCTCGTCTGCGGATCATTCCGAATCGGCTTCTGCGGCAAAGGCTCCCTCGTCGCGCACGTCGTCGATTCTTGTTTCGGCTCTGACCGGTGCCGCCGCTGCCGGGCTGGTTCTCGGTGCTGCGCATCTTGCGGGCTGGCCCGAAGCGCCGGCGCAAAAGCCTGTGGCGGATCTTATCAGCAAGAGCGATGTCGATGCGCTCGGTACACGTCTTGCAAAAATCGAATCGGAAGCGGCAAAGCCTGTCCCCGCAGCACGGCCGGTTGCCGATCCCGCCATTGTCACGCGGCTCGACGCGCTGGAGAAATCGCTCGCCGCGATCCGCAGCGATGTCGCCGCCGTGCGCGGACAAAGCGAGAAGGTTGCAGCGGCGCTCGGCGAGATCAAATCGGCTTCGCCGCAAGCCGTGATCGCGCAGTCTTCGCCCACAACGGATGCATCGGCATTCGAGGAGCGCCTCGACAAGATCGAGCGTGCGACTGCGGCGCTCGGCGTGGCTGCATTATCGCCTCCGCCTGCGCCGCAACCGCCGGC
>CALRLJ020000175.1:0-7650 GCA_943368635.1 Sediminibacterium ginsengisoli
CAGGCGTAGACATCTCGATCCTGTCGGATCGCACCGGAACGATCCGCGCCAATGTCGAAGACATGGAATGGACGCTGGGCGCGACGGCATTTCTGGTGATGCTCGTTGTCTTTGTGTTCGTGCGCCGGATGACGCCGACCATCGCGGCAGGCATTTCTGTGCCGCTGGCGCTGGCGGGCACATGCGCGATGATGTGGGTCGCCGGGTTCTCGATCAACAACCTGTCGCTGATGGCGCTGGCGGTTTCCGTCGGCTTCGTAGTCGACGATGCGATTGTGATGATCGAGAATATGTACCGCAATCTCGAAGACGGCATGAAGCCGTATCAGGCAGCATTGCTCGGCGCGAAGCAGATCGGCTTCACTGTGCTGTCGATCAGCATCTCGCTGGTGGCGGCGTTCACGCCGCTGATCTTCATGGACGGCATTGTCGGGCGACTGTTCCGGGAATTCTCGCTGACGTTGACCTTCGCCATTCTGGTATCGATGGTGGTGTCGCTGACCGTCACGCCGATGATCTGCGCGCACTACATCAAGACCACTGTCTCGCCGGATGCGACGTGGTTCGACCGGCTGGTCGAAGGTAGCCTGACGCGGATCGTCAAATTCTACGAGCGTACGCTGCATGTCGTGTTGCGGTTTCCGTTTCTGACCATGATCGTCTTCTTCGCGACCATTGCGCTGACGGTCACGCTCTATATCAAGACGCCGAAAGGTTATTTCCCGCAGGACGACAGCGGCCTCATCATCGGCGCGACGCGGGCATCGCCTGACGTGTCGTTTCAGGCGATGCTCGGATTGCAGCAAAGGGTCGCGGACATTGTGATGGCCGATCCGGCTGTCGCGGGCATCGGCTCAAGCCTCGGCAGCAGCAGCGGCTTCGGCGGGTCGAACACCGGCCGCATGTTCATCAGCCTGAAGGCTCCCGAAGAGCGCGATGGATTAAACACTCAGCAGGTCATCGACCGGCTCAGGCGCAAGCTTGGAATGGTGCCGGGTATCAGGCTTTTCATGTTCGCCGCACAGGATCTGCGCACGGGCGGACGCCAAAGCGACTCCAATTACCAGTACACCCTCATCAGTTCGGATCTGGATTTGTTGTCGAAGTGGGCGCCCATCGTCGCGAAGAAGATGGAGGGTGTCGAAGGCATCACCGACATATCCAGCGACCGCGAAGCGACGGGCCTTGCGCTGAACCTCTCGATTGACCGGAAGACGGCGGCGAGCCTCGGCGTGCAGGTTCAGGACATCGACAACGCCCTGAACAATGCGTTCTCGCAGCGGCAGATCTCGACCATCTATACGCAGCGCAACCAGTACAAGGTGATCCTCGAAACGGCGCAGCGGTTGCAGGGCGATCCGTCGTCGCTCGATAAGATTTACGTGGCGGGTGCAGGCGACGCGCAGGTTCCGTTATCCGCCGTGGTGCGGACGGAGCGCGGACTGTCGCCGCTGTCGGTGTTCCATCAGGCCTCGTTCCCGTCGAACACCATTTCGTTCAACGTGCCGGACGGCGTGCCGTTACAAACCGCGACCGACAACATCCTGCGCGCGGTCGAGGAACTGCACATGCCGGAAGGCATTCGCGGCGAGTTCGCGGGCAATGCCGCCGACAGCCAGAAGACCGCGAGCAAGCAACCGCTGCTGATCCTCGGCGCGCTGATCGCGGTCTATATCGTGCTGGGTGTTCTTTATGAAAGTCTCGCGCATCCGCTGACGATCATTTCGACATTGCCGTCCGCAGGGTTGGGCGCGCTGCTGGCCTTGCAACTCACCAACACGCCGCTGACGGTGATCGCCTTCATCGGCATCATTCTCCTGATCGGCATCGTGAAGAAGAACGGCATCATGATCGTCGACTTCGCGCTCGAAGGGGAGCGGCATCGCGGCCTGGACTCGGAAGAGGCGATCTTCGAGGCCTGCCTTGCGCGTTTTCGGCCGATCCTGATGACCACCATGGCAGCACTTTTGGCTGCCGTGCCGCTGGTGCTGGCGACGGGGCCGGGAACCGAACTGCGCCGGCCGCTCGGGATCACCATCATCGGCGGGCTGATCGTGTCGCAAATCCTGACGCTGTACACCACGCCGGTGATCTACCTGCTGATCGACCGCCTGCGCGGCCGCGAGCGGCCGAAGCCGCTGCCGCAGGCCGCGCCCGCCGAATAGGTTGCCGTTGCCGGGCGCGAAGCGTATAGCCGGGCTTATGTCGAAATCCGCCAAAACCAAGCCTGCCGCCGATGCTCCTGAGGAGATCGAGGGTTGCCCCCGCTGCGGCAAGCCGCTGCCGCTGTGCATCTGCGACAGCATCAAGCCCATCGCCAACCGGGTCGAACTGCTGATCCTGCAGCATCCGCAGGAGCAGGACAGGGCGCTCGGCACCGCGCGGCTGACGGCGCAGCATTTCCAGAAGGCGACCCACAAGATCGGGCTGTCGTGGCCGAGCCTGTCCAAGGCGCTGGGCCGCTCGGTCGATCCGCTCGACTGGGCGATTCTCTATCTTGGCTCGGCGAAGGTCGCCGATCTCGCCACCGAACGCGACATCGTCGCCATCGACCGCAAGGGCGAGCTTGAAGACAGCCAGCGCTCGATCCTGAAAGACATCGAAGGCGTGGTGCTGCTCGACGGAACGTGGAGCCAGGCCAAGGCGCTGTGGTGGCGCAATGCGTGGATGCTTAAATGCCGGCGCGTCATCCTTGGGCCTGCCAAACCGTCACTCTACGGCAAGTTCCGCAAGGAGCCGCGCAGCGACGGACTGTCGACCATCGAGGCTGCCGGAATGGTAATCAGCAGGCTTGAAGGGCGTCCCGAGATCGAGACAGAACTCAACGCGACCTTCCAGCGGATGCTGGCGCAGTATCGCGATGTGCAATCGACCATGCCGGAGCTTGCGCCGAAGCCGCGGCCCAAGCGCGACTATCGCCGTCCTGAAAACCGGCGCGGCAAAAAAGCGCTCTCGTCGTAGAGATGCTGTTATAGCGCCGCCGCTCAGAAGGTGCGGCGAACGCCGACATTGCCCGAGATCACGCCCTGGTCCTTGAAGTCGTAGACGGCAGTCGGTTTGAACGTACCGGTCAGCGCGCCGGGATTTGCCAGCGTTTGCGATCCGGTGTGCGACTGGTCGAGCACCGTGTACAGCACCTCGACTCCGAACGTCAGGTTCTTGACCGGCGTCCATGCCGTGCGCGTGCCGACCTGCCAGATATTGAAATCAGGATTGCAGGTGTAGCCGTTCGATTTCGCAGACAGCGCGGTAAATGCGGTGCAGAACGCCGCCGTTGCGTTCGCGTTGTAGTCGATGTGCGAATAGCTGCCGAACACGCCGGTCTGCCAGGCCGGCGACCAGTTGTGCAGGAAGCCGCCGCGGAATCCCCAGCCGGTCGTCTTCTCGATCCGGCCGCCCGTCGTATACACGCCATCGAGCAGCGACAGCACCGCCATGCCGTTATAGCTGCCCGCGAAATTCGTGCCGCCGCTGAACGCATCGAAGCTGCTGCCGGTCACGCCGCTGATGAGATATTTCGTGGCGCCGTCGACATAGGTGACGTCGAGCGACAGCTTGTCGCCGAGACCGGTCGGCAGATCCTTCAACTGAAGGCCGCCCATGATGGCGAAGCCCCAGGTGTCGTTCGGATGGCCGTTCGTTTCGTCGGGAGCCGCACCGCCGGGTCCGGCATAATAATTGGCGTGGACGTTGTGGGCGCCCGCCGACAGTTGCGCGGTGAACGCCTTTTGGTCGATCCGGATGTTGCCGACGAAGTCCGGCGAGACGTTGCCGCCATAGGAGTTGGTGAACACGCCGCTGAACACGCCGGTCGCAGGTTGCGTCAGGCTGGCATTGAGCAATGGCGCGCGGTTGATGGTGCGGTTGTCCTCGATTGCGACCTGCGCCGTGACGCCGCCGCCGAATTCCCACATATAGGCGATCTGGCTGATGCCGTTGATATTGTCGTAGCCGCCGATCAGGAATGACGTGCTGCTGTTCGCGCCGGACGATCCCCACGGGGTTTGGAACACGGACAGCGCCTTGCCGATGGTGAAGCCCGCGAACTGCACGAAACCGTAATCCAGCGTGAGCACGCCGCTCGACGGGCCTGCGCCGGTGTCGAACTGAAATCGCGGATTCATGTAGGTGCGCACCACGCCGTACTCCGTCGCAGTGCGTGTATCGATCTGCAACTCGGTGCGGACGCGGGTCGTGAAATAATCGCGGTCGCGCGACTTGGTGCCCGAATTATTGCTCTGGTCCCAGCCGGGTTTGTCGTAATTGCCGCCGCCGTAATTCCAGTCGGCCCGGTTATAGCCGCCGAGCTTGATGCAGGTATCGGTGCCGGGCATGTAGTAAAAGCCGACGCCGTAAAGCGAACAGATCTTCACGTACTGAACGGCTTTGGCTTTCACCGGAAGATCGGCGGCCGATGCTGCTGCGACGGTCACGAGACCTGCTGTCGCCGCCAGCGCGAGGCGTCCGATGAGGTGGCCGGCTCTTCCATGTCCAGTTGTGGAATTGATGCTGCGCATCGACTCAGTCCCCCGAGTGGTAACATTTGCGGATGTTAGCCCTCGATCGCTATCCGGCAAGTGCGGACAGGCCTCATGGCTCGTCTGCGCCGGCGGTTGCGGCATTCCTGCAATGGGGCTTTTAGGAATTTTTGGAGTTTCGCTTCGGCGGCTGGCGCGTCAGCGCCATCCGGCGTTCTGCAGCAACAGCACAACCACGATCACCGCAAGGGTCGCCGCGGTCGCGATCAGCATGGACCGTGTGCCCATCCCGCGGCCGATCCACCACAGCAGCGCCGCGCCCATCAGGATCGGCACAATGATGTCGAGAGGTGAGTTCATTCCCGGCCTTGTTCTTCATTGCCCGTCGATTTGCGATCCATCCACTTTCGCTCGATCCAGCCGAGCGCGCGCGCCAGCGGAGGCTGAAGGAACGGCAGATCCTGGGCAATCAGTAAAAGACCGAGCGGCAACATCCAGATGCCGAGAATCGGCAGGAAGCTGAGAATGCCGCCGATAATGAGCAGGAAGGCGAGGGGAATGCGCACCCATCGCGAGGACGGCTGGCGCAACCAGTGCACGAAACGGCCAGCTTTGGCTGGAAGCCGCTCTGCGATCCACGCGAAGTGGCGGTCGAGTTCGGCCTTGGCTTCTGCACTCACTTGAAAACCGCCTGTTCCGTCCCGGATTCGCCCCGCAAGCACCCGTCACAGGCAATTATGCACGTGCGCAATCCCCCGCAAGGGCGGAGGTGGAGGGCCGTCAGCTAAGTGGTTGATTTGATTGGCTCCCCGGGTAGGATTCGAACCTACGACCATTCGATTAACAGTCGAATGCTCTACCACTGAGCTACCGAGGAATACTGCTGAAGCAGCAATGGGCCGCCTATACCAAAGGCCCAGAGTCTTGCAAAGCGTAAATCGCCCAAAAACGTAAATCGCTTAAAATGAACGGGATAGGGTGAATCGATAAGGAAACATTGGAGGCCACGACCGCCCTGGTCCTTTGTGAAAGTTGAGCAAGATTTCTAGGCACAACTCTAAAATCATATCGTTCCGAAGATCAAAACGTCGCAGTCACCAGTGCCGGTCTGTTCCGTTTTGTTTGCAAACAATATGTCGGCTGTTTGTGCTCGGTTCTCTTGCCAATCGCGCGTTGTCTGCGGCCCAACCGCCTTGATGTAGCAATGTGCGACCACTATAAGGCCCGCATGGTGCCGTGCCGGAACGGTTACGGGGTGGTCTGCAAAACCATAGAAGTGGGTTCGATTCCCACCGGCACCTCCAGTTCCTTCGATCCGCGATCAGTCTTTCAACATGCTGTAGCGCTCTCGGCAGCGATCTGCTGTTGCGGTCCTGCTCGCTGACCCGTTTTTTTGCGATCGTCGGAAGCGGAGCCAGCGCGAGGCCGCTATTCGACAGATTTCCTCACTTCTTCCAGATCGGGATTCCTGTCCGGATCCTGATCGGGATGATCCCAAGGTTCATCCAAGACCTCTTCAGGCTCATCGCCGGATTCACCGGCCATCGGCTTTTTAGGATCGTTCATTGGACATTTCCGCAGTTGGCGTGACGTTGCATCGGACCCGAAGAACAAACGGCTGACGGCCGCCGGAGTTCCATCGTGCGGATTTTCAATCGGCGAAGTTTGCGTCCGGTCGGGTGATTTTGCGGGCGATCACGCCTGCGCCGCCGCGTGGGTCAGCCGCCGCTTTTGGCGTTGCTTACGTTGATGACCTTCATCATGTCCGCCACCGAAAACCCGCCGCGATTCATCGCGCACAGGACGTCGATCATCTGATCGCTCGGCTCATTGGCGGACATCAAGGCCGCACGCACCTCAGCCGGCAGGTCGTCGAACTCGTTCATCTGCCGGCGCACCGTCGACAGGCCGGTCGCGGACAGCGGGCCTTGGTCGGAAACAGGTGTCGATTTGCCTGTGCCGGACGCGGGAATCGTGCCGCGATGCTTGCGCTGGTCTTTTCTCATTTGAACGTATTGGCCGCCACGTCATAGGTCCAGGTGAGGCGGCCATCGGTGAACAGCACCGAGCGGAATCCGAGATCGCGCGCCTTGTCGAAGATCTTGCCGGATCGCGCCAGACTGAGCACCGTCGGCCGATCCATCTTGAAGTATTTATAGCTCAACACCGTCTCGTGCTCGCCGGACGTGCCGATCTCCATCGCGAGTCCCCGCCGCAGCATCTGCTTGCGGGTCTCGGTGGCGAATTGTTTGCGGCCCTCGATATTGCCGTCCAGCGAATCGAGTTTGGCGGCAATGTTGCCGCTGCCGAGCTTGCGGACATAGGCGCTTTCGTTCTTCTGCATCGCCGCCAGCAGCTTTTTGGCGCGCGGCGCTTCCGGGGCCGACGGATCGATCGATTTGAGATAGGCCTTGGCGGCGTAATAGTCGGCCAGCGCGGGAAGCTTCCGTCCGCGATTGTTGAGCGCCTTCATCATGGCGCTGGCGCGCTCGACCATCTTCTTGCGCTTCGGACCCGGTTGATCCGTGGAAGTTGCAGGCGTGGTTACAGCGGTCTGCGCGAACACAGGGGCGGCGGTCGCGCAGATCAACGCTGCGGCCAGCGGCAGACAGCTTTTCCAGAAGCGGGAGCGATATTCTGTAGTGCTGCGCGCCATGGTTCCCGCCTTCAATTCTTTCAAACTCTTGGCTCTCGAATACACGTAACTCTCAAATACGCTCGGCATGGTGCCATGGTCCGATCCGATACCAAAGACAGACTTGCTTCCAGCAGGTTTGCACCCGGCAGGCTTGCGTCCAACAGGCTTGCATCGTATGCGGCCTTGCAGCAAATATGCCGCGCCCGCTGGCAACAACCCTGCCATTCCGTGGCCTGATCCGCGTCCTTGTCTTGAGGTTATTCCATGTCAGATTTCACGGCCCAGCGGCGGAATATGGTCGACTGTCAGGTTCGGCCGAGCGATGTGACCGACTTGCGGATCATCGACGCGATGCTCGCCGTGCCGCGCGAGGCGTTCGTGCCGGCGGTCAGGGAAGCCATGGCCTATCTGGATATGGACATCGATGTCGCTTCCGGCGGGCAGGCGAAACGCCATCTGATCAAGCCGGCCGTGCTTGCGAAAATGATTCAGGCCGCTGCCATTTCCGCAACCGACCGCGTTCTGGTGGTCGGT
>CALRLJ020000176.1:0-7648 GCA_943368635.1 Sediminibacterium ginsengisoli
GACCACTGGCGTGCGGGCCACAGCGTGCTCGAAGATTCTCGGCGATTTCATTCCGCCTTACGAATCCACCGTCACCTCGCAGCTCTGGCGCGACGGCGCGGTGATGCTCGGCAAGCTCAATTGCGACGAGTTCGCGATGGGATCGTCGAACGAGACCTCGGCGTTCGGAGCGGTGGTCAATCCGTGGCGGCGCGAAGGGTCGGATGCCAATCTCGTTCCCGGCGGCTCATCGGGCGGTTCGGCTTCGGCGGTCGCGGCCAACCTGTGTCTTGGCGCAACCGGCACCGACACCGGCGGCTCGATCCGCCAGCCTGCGGCGTTCACAGGCATTGTCGGCATCAAGCCGACCTACGGCCGTTGCTCGCGCTGGGGCATCGTGGCGTTTGCATCCTCGCTCGATCAGGCCGGGCCGTTCGCGCGCACGGTGCGCGACACCGCGATCCTGATGCGCTCGATGGCCGGTCACGATCCGAAGGACACCACGTCGGTCGATCGTCCGGTGCCGGACTATGAAGCCGCTGTCGGCAAGTCGGTGAAGGGCATGAAGATCGGTATTCCGAAGGAATACCGTCTCGACGGCATGTCCGGTGAAATCGACAAGCTGTGGGCACAGGGCGCCGACTGGCTGAAGGCCGCGGGCGCCGAATTGGTCGAGGTGTCGCTGCCGCATACCAAATACGCGCTGCCGGCCTATTATGTCGTCGCGCCTGCTGAAGCCTCATCCAACCTCGCGCGCTATGACGGCGTGCGTTACGGCGCGCGCGTCAACGGCAAGAACATCGCGGAGATGTACGAGAACACCCGTGCTGCGGGTTTCGGGCCGGAAGTCCAGCGCCGCATCATGATCGGCACCTACGTGCTCTCGGCGGGCTACTACGACGCTTATTACCTGCGCGCGCAGAAGGTCCGCACGCTGATCAAGAAAGATTTCGAGGACGTGTTCGCCAAAGGCATTCACGCCATCCTGACGCCTGCAACGCCATCCGCCGCGTTCGGCATCGGCGAAAAGGGCAAGGCCGATCCGATCGAGATGTATCTCAACGACATTTTCACGGTGACCGTGAACATGGCGGGACTGCCCGGCATCGCCGTGCCTGCGGGTGCCGACGGGCAGGGGCTGCCGCTCGGCCTGCAACTGATCGGCCGTCCGTTCGATGAAGAGACGTTGTTTTCGCTCGGCGAAGTGATCGAGCAGTCGGCGGGACATTTCACCGCGAAGAAGTGGTGGGCGTGACACTGCGTCGGGGCGCGGCGGTAAACGGTGCCGCTGCCTTGCATTCACCGTTTTAGTGGCCGAATGCCTGACAGGCGACGGTATGTCTTCATTAACCGCCGGGGGCGATAAACGCCGGTGGGATTGGTGATCGATGCGTTGGGTGCGGCCTCTCGCAAGTATGGCGTTTGTGTCGGGCGTATTGCTCGGCTGCGCGTCGATTCAGAATGCCCCCGTCAATCTTCCCGGCACCTCCGGTACGCTCGCAAACACCTTGTCGGTCGGCTTCGAGGAAGCAGCCGTTGAGGATGACATCGTTGTTGGGCTGTCGTTCTCCGGTGGCGGGACGCGCGCTGCCGCGTTCTCGTTCGGCGTGCTTCAGGAAATGGAACGGATTCCCGTTCGCGGCGCGCAGGGTCCGATGCTCGACCGCGTCGGCTTCATCTCCGGCGTATCGGGCGGCTCGGTCACGGCGGCTTACTACGGCCTGAAGAAAAAAGCCGGTCTTGCCGATTTCCGCGAGAAGTTTCTCCTGCGCAATGCGGAGGAGGGACTGCAGACCCAGGTGTCGCTCGCGAACCTGTCTCGCGCGCTTGCCGGCGGCGTCAACGACTCCACCGGCTTCCCGCGCTGGCTCGACGCAAATCTGTTTCAGGGCGCGACGTTCGGCCAGTTCCGGGGTGTCGGCAGGCCACGCGTCTGGATCAACGCATCCGATATTTACAACCGGACGCCTTTCGTGTTCGACGCGGAGGCCTTCCGCGCCATGTGCAGCGATCTGTCGGAATATCCGCTGGCGAACGCCGTTGCGGCGTCGGCGGCGGTGCCCGTCGCATTCGCGCCGGTCGTGATCCAGACCTATCCCGGAAGGTGTAACGATCCGCTGCCGCCGTGGGTTGTGCGGGCACGCGACAATGCGAATGCGCCGCCGATGTTGAGCGCGGCCGCCAAGGCGCTGAGTCGCTACCATGACGGCTCGATCCCCTACATCAAGCTGCTCGACGGCGGACTGGTCGACAATTACGGCCTGTCCGGATTCACGATTGCGCGGCTGTCGTCCAATACGCCCTACGGACCGCTGACACCGAAACAGGCGGTCAAACTGCGGCGCGGCATGTTCCTCGTGGTCGATGCCAAAACAGGTGTTGCCGGAAACTGGATCAACACGGTGGAAGGCCCGAGCGGCGCCGATCTCGTTAAGGCGGCGGCCGACACCGCCATCGACGCGAGCGTGGCCGGCAGCTTCACTGCCTTCAGCGCCACCATGAACGACTGGCAGGGGTCTTTGATCCGGTGGCGCTGCGGGTTGTCGGCGGCGGACCGCGTGAAGTACGGCGCGCGTCCCGGCTGGAACTGCCGCGATCTGAAATTCTATGTCGGCCGGATCGGCTTCGACCAGCTCGATCAGGCCCGCGCCGCAGATCTAGAACGAGTCCCCACGCGCTTCCACCTTCCGCCCGAGCAGGTCGACAGCGTCATCGATGCCGGCCGTGACGCTTTGCGGGCGAGCCCGACGTTCCGCAGTTTTGCAGCAGGCCTGTAGCCGGATCTGCACCGGCGAGGGGTTTTCTCGCACCCGCGAGCAGGGTAAAAGCCGCCCATGAACGCACCTGTCAAAACGTCAAAGCTCATCAAAGGCGCCACCGGCGACTGGGAACTGGTCATTGGGCTGGAAATCCATGCCCAGGTGACCTCCAACTCCAAATTGTTCTCGGGTGCCTCGACCGAATTCGGCGGCGCGCCGAACGATCATGTCTCGCTGGTGGACGCGGCGATGCCGGGCATGTTGCCTGTCATCAACGAGGAGTGCGTAGCGCAGGCCATCCGTTCCGGGCTCGGCCTGAAGGCGCAGATCAACCTGAAGTCGACCTTCGACCGGAAGAACTATTTCTATCCGGATCTGCCGCAGGGCTACCAGATCAGCCAGTACAAGTCGCCGATTGTCGGCGAGGGTGTGGTCGCGATCGAACTGCGCGACGGTCAGAGCATCACGGTGGGGATCGAGCGGCTTCATCTGGAACAGGACGCCGGCAAGTTGATCCACGACCAGCATCCAACCACGTCGTTTGTCGATCTGAACCGCTCCGGCGTGGCGTTGATGGAAATCGTTTCCAAGCCGGACATGCGCTCTTCCGAAGAAGCGCAGGCCTATGTTGCCAAGGTGCGGAGCATTTTGCGTTACCTCGGCACCTGCGACGGCGACATGGAGAAGGGCAACCTGCGCGCGGACCTCAACGTCTCGGTGCGCAAGCCCGGCGGCCCGCTCGGCACCCGCTGCGAGATCAAGAACGTCAATTCGATCCGCTTCATGGGTCAGGCGATCGACTACGAAGCCCGCCGCCAGATCGGTATCCTCGAGGACGGCGGATCGATCGATCAGGAAACCCGGCTGTACGACCCCAACAAGGGCGAAACCCGCTCGATGCGGTCCAAGGAAGAGGCGCACGACTACCGCTACTTCCCCGATCCCGATCTGCTGCCGCTGGAATTCACCGCAGCCTATGTGGACGCGCTGAAAGCGAAGCTGCCGGAATTGCCCGACGCGAAGCGGTCACGGTTCATGGCCGATTTTGGCCTGACGCCGTATGACGCCAGCGTCCTGGTGGCCGAGCGCGAGAGTGGGGACTTCTTTGAATCCGTACTGGCGAAACTCGCCGACAAAGCGCGTGACGGCAAACTGGCCGCCAACTGGGTTATCAACGAACTGTTCGGCCGTCTGAACAAGGAGGGGCAGGACATTTCCGCCTCGCCGGTGTCTGCAGAACAAATAGCGGCGATCATCAGCCTGATTGGGGAAGGAACCATCTCCGGCAAGATCGCCAAGGATCTGTTCGAGATCGTCTGGACCAAGGGCGGCGACCCGCGCGCGCTGGTCGACAGCCTCGGCTTGAAGCAGGTCACCGATCTCGGTGCCATCGAGAAGGTGGTCGATGACATCATCGCCGCCAATCCGGACAAGGCCGAGCAGGCGCGCGCCAAGCCGCAGCTCATAGGCTGGTTTGTCGGCCAGGTGATGAAGTCGTCCGGCGGCAAGGCGAACCCGCAGGCGGTGAACGACCTGCTGAAAGCCAAGCTCGGCATCTGAACATCGTTAACGTGAAGATGCCGGGCGCGCGACGACGCTTTCGCGCGTCGTCCGGTCGTCTCGTTTTCGTTTTCGATGCGACAACGAGTGCGCGGGATCGCCGCATCGTGGACGAAAACCTCTCTTCGTGCGGAATCGTTTTGCGAATCAGATTCGCAAAACGGTTCGGAAAAGTTCTCCGTTGCGAGCGGTGATCGCGCCAAAACCAAATTTTCCAGAAAATATTTTTGTTGCCAAAAAACGCGACTCAGAGTCCACGAAACGCGCTTTTTGCCAATCGCAGAGTTATGCGCGGTTTTATTGGGGTTATGATGCGCGTTGTGTTGCGATGAAAGAAACGCCTGCGGCACAGGTGTTTCTCTGATGTGCGACGTTGCGTGTCGCGCGCGTTTCTTGCGCGCGATGCAGTGTCGCGCAGACGCGTTGCGATGCTTCCGTTTCGTGTTTGCAGCGTGCGCTGTGCCTTGTGCGTAAACACTTCCTTAAGCGGGACACTGTTTTTTTGAGTGCGTTGGTGTAATCCAGATGAAGTGCATTTCGATTCCCGAGTGCACACAGCGATTAAGCCATCTCACGAACTTAGGAGGGCAACATGGCCAAGAAAGCGAAGAAGGCGAAGAAGGCGAAGTCGGCAGTGAAGAAGACTGCCAAGAAGACCCGCAAGGTCGCCAAGAAGAAGAAGTAAGGCTACGCCTTATGGAATTGCCGGCACTTGATGCCGGCATCGTCACAAGAGCCGCCAGGCTGATCTGTTCGCAAGAACGAGTTCGAACCGGCGGCTCCAGTCGACGAAAGAGGGTGTCGGCGAGACATCAGGCGAGACGGTCCGGCCATCGTTCCTGCAAGGGATCCGGTCGGGCAGAAGAGTTCAAGAGCTCTTCGTTCGTTGCGGGGGATGACCTCGCAGTTTCCCAGACTTCTGCCTCGGCAGGCGGTCCGGTGAAATCTCAGTCCTGACGTGTTCACCGACGCCCTCGTTTTTTTGAGCCGCACTGCTTTGCCTCTTTCAGAGCGCGACCTCCGGCTCCTCCCAAATCCTGAAACGATCTCTGATGTGATGCTCGCCGACGTTGGGTTATCCGACGTTGGGCCGTCCGGCGTGGTGCTATCGGATGTGGCGCTGTCGGACGTGATGCTATCGGATGTGGAGCTCTCCGAGGCGGCTTGGGCCGCACGCCCGGTCGCCGCTCGTTGTGATCCCATGCGAACCGCCTTGCTCATAAATGTCTGGCGGTCGCTCCGGTCGCGTCTGCCCATCCAGCCCATCGATGCGCGCTGCCGGATTCCGATCCGTGTGCAATGGTTATCGCTTCGCCAAATACGAAGGTGAATCGATTGTCACGATTGTCGGGAAATGCCTGAAAACAGCGGGTTTCTGTGATTCGATGCGCGGCACCGAGGCGCAGCGTTCAGATTCGATTCATCGCGATGCTTAAACTGCCATTCAAATTTTACGGATCATATGATCCCAACAAGCCGGCAAACGGCGAACGCGTATTCCGCAGAAGTGGCAAGCCGGTTTTGCGGAATACGCGCCAACAAAAATAACGGGTCGCGTCAAACGGAATAACGACAGGAGCCGCGCTCGCCGCGGCGGAATTGGCAGCCGCCACCGCGCGGCGGGAAACCGGAGAACCAGGATGTTTCAGGGAACGATCGATACCGGCACTGCGCGGCCGGTCGAAGCAACGGCGAACGGAGACGTTCTGTTCGACCTCGGCATGATCTATTCGAGCGGCCGAAACGGCCTGATCGATCTCGTCGCCGCACATAAGTGGTTCAATCTCGCCGCGCTCAAGGGCAGGGTGGACGCCATTTCACTGCGCCGGGAAGTCGCCGGACTGATGTCCGATGTCGAAATCGCGATGGCCCAGCGCGAAGCGCGGGCGTGGATGGCGACGCACTGACAAGGCCCGCTGGGAAAGCGGCTGTTTGCAGGCACTTTGCACACATCCGTCGCGAGCGGGACGAGGGCGCTAGATCCGGCGCGTCTCTCATCGATCGTGCATCGACAGAGCCTGACGTCCGGTGGCGAGTTTCCCGCTACGATCAGGACGAGCGCTTCCGAAACGCGGCCTTCCTCTCACACAGGCAAATGGATTCGCGATCTTCAAAGCGCGTCGCGCTTGACATGTGACATGGGTGCGAAGGGCGCAGCGGAGGCTGTATTTTTATGCGTAGCTTTGCCCGCACGACGTCAAAGGCTTCTATGCGAGAGCTGTATGCATGGCGGAGACGGAGGGATTCGAACCCTCGATACCCTTTTCAAGGTATGCTCATTTAGCAAACGAGTGCCTTCAGCCGCTCGGCCACGTCTCCACAGGCTCGATATGCCTCACACGATGACGCGCCGCAAGTCGCCGCTCACTTTTATGGTGCTGACACCCGACCATGGGCCGTTTGATGGCTCTTTCTGCCTTTATAATGTCGAGCTTGCGACGTGCCTGTGATGGATCGCCCCTTCCAGCACTGTGAACGCAGCCAATGCTGCCTTAAAAATGGGGAAACATGGGCTCGGCAGCCCCCAAATCCGGCCGATTCGAGCGCTCAAACATTGAGCAGCGACACCGGTCTCCAGAGGCTTTCGATTCGCGTAATTCACAGCGCGGCGACCTTCGGGGCGGTTTGCACTGCCGCAAAGGCCATCTCATGGGGCATCTTCAAACGTTTCTAAAAACACAATGATACCAACTGGTTGTCGCTGTTCCATGTGAAAAGTTGAGTGCTATTTGTGCAACACCTCCCTAAAAACGGCCAGAACAGCACCCTTTCAAGGCGGTCCTTTGTTGCGTGATCACGACTGTTGGGCAATGGTCGATGAAGCGACGGAGGGGGGCATCCCGAGGTCGTTCCGTTAGGTGGTTTCGCTTAAGTCGCTCGCGCTCAGCGGGAGTGTCCGAAAGCGCGAGGCGACCGAGCGGTTAGCGGGGATTAAGGGAACCAAAACTTAGGTGTGACTTACACCGACGGACCGGAACCTTCCCTAACAGAGCAAAACTTGGAGGTTTTATGAGCACGATTAAGAGCCTTATCCTCGGATCGGCTGCGGTTATCGCAGCATCCGCTGGAGCACAGGCAGCCGATCTTCCCGTCAAGGCGAAAGCCGTTCAGTACGTGAAGATCTGCTCCCTTTACGGCGCCGGTTTCTACTACATCCCCGGCACCGACACCTGCATCAAGCTGGGCGGCTACGTTCAGGCTGACTGGAACATCAACGCCGGCAACTACGGCAAGCCAGGCTGGGATGAAGGCGGGTTCCGCGCTAACGGTACCGGCAGCCGCGACAGCGACTACTTCACCACCCGCGCCCGCGTTCAGCTGAACATCGACACCCGCACCGCCACCGAATA
>CALRLJ020000177.1:0-7611 GCA_943368635.1 Sediminibacterium ginsengisoli
GATCGCTATGAGCGTTGAGCGGCCCAAAGACTGCAGACGATGGATCACGTAGTTTGGCTTTGACAAAGCGCTGCGCAAATTCTTTGGCCGCATACTCCGCAACTTCCCTATCCCTCTGCGCCGGATCAACCGGTTTGGGTGGGGTCGTCGGTTTAATGACTTCGCTGGCCGCTCCGAGAAGAACGAGGCCAAGAATAATCTTCACAAATTTATTCATAACAAATCCGCGGTTACTGATGACTATCGTCTACATACCTCCAAATTTATGGGACTCATAGTCCGTAGACCGAAAGTCCTCCCGGCGGCTCATTGTTGCTATGCGACAGGGCTCGGGAATCATCGCGGTTTTGGCGGAGAATGTGCGGCGACGGCGGCTGGCCGCCGAGCTGTCGCAGGAAGACCTGGCGCTCGAGGCGGGGCTGGATCGAACTTATATTTCGCAGGTCGAGCGCGAAAAGCGGAACGTGACGATTGAAGTCCTAGCGCGGCTGGCGAGGGCGCTCGGGACCACGGCCGACCAACTCCTGATCCCCCAGAAAAAAGCCAAGAGCGGCCGCGGCTAAGGCCTTGGAAGCCCAATTGAGGGCGTTGGTCCGCCCTCGCCAATTGCAGAAACCCTTGGATTGCAGGCTTCAAAGAGCAATAAGATTGCTCTGGATTTGATGGACTTCCGCAATGTTTGGAGCATCCATGTCCTCCCGTTCAGGAGACACACATGGACCAGGCCGCAGCCGACGCTGTCGTTAAAACCTTCCTCCACCACATTCAGCGCGACCTCCAAGAGGCTGCCAGTATCGCCAAGGCGGCTGAGGTTTGCGCCGCGAGTGGCAACCTGAAGGCGGCCGTCCGAATGGTGATGGATTTCGAGGATCCGGCGCACAGAGCCCAGCAGATGCTGCAGGCAACCCTCCTGATACGGCGCGAGTTTACGGACGACGAGCCGGATTAGAGACGGCCGGATTTCCCCGCTGCGTGCCGCTGCGAAAAGCTTCGCCTGCATCTTTACCGATCGCAAATTGCCCTAAGGTCCATGAATTACCCGAGACGAGAGCCAAACCCCGAGTTAAACGCCGAACTCAAGATCGTCGCTGTCGCTTCCAAATCCGTTCTTCGCAAACGCTACCTGGAACTGTTCCGGCGCGATCCACCCAAAGCCTTCGGTCCCGATTTGCTCCGGCGCAGCGTCGCCCATCGCCTGCAGGAAGACGCCTACGGCGGCCTGCCGAAGACCACTCAACGTGAGCTGAAACGCCTGGTCAGGCTGATGATCGAAAAACCCGGTGCAAAGTTCACCGTCGCCCGCCGCGCGCAATCGGGCACGGTTCTGGTCCGGGACTGGAAGGGCAAACGGCATCAGGTCATGATTCAGGAGCATGGCTTCAGTTATGCCGGTCGCGACTTCACCAACCTGTCCGAGATTGCACGCCTGATAACCGGTACGCGCTGGAATGGACCACGGTTCTTTGGCCTTCGCCGTCAGCAGCCTGAGGTTACCGGTGCCCCCCGCCCGGCACGAGCTAAGCCCCTTCGAAGCGCTCCGGCCAACGGAGCCCAACCCGCGCTGAAGACATCGCGGCCCAAGCGGATTGCGGTGGCGAATGGCCTCTAACGCCATCAAGCCGCTGCGTTGCGCAATTTACACCCGCAAATCCACCGAGCATGGCTTGGATCTGGAGTTCAACTCGCTCCACGCCCAGCGCGAGGCCTGCGAGGCCTACATCAAAAGCCAAGCCTCTCAAGGCTGGCGGTGCATCCCCGAGCCTTATGACGATCCGGCCTTCTCCGGCGGCAACCTGGAACGTCCTGCCCTCAAACGGCTGTTGGCCGATATCGATGCGGGCGATGTCGATGTGATCGTCGTCTACAAGATCGACCGCCTCACCCGGTCACTGGCAGACTTTGCCAAGCTGGTCGAAGCCTTCGATGCCAAGTCGATTTCGTTCGTCGCCGTCACCCAGCAGTTCAACACCACGACATCGATGGGACGGCTGACGCTCAATGTGCTGCTGTCCTTCGCCCAATTCGAACGCGAGCTGTCCTCCGAGCGGGTCCGGGACAAGGTCGCCGCCTCCCGCCAGAAGGGCAAATGGACTGGCGGCACGATCCCTTTGGGTTATGACATCAAGGACAAGAAGCTCGTTCCCCACCCGACCGAGCGAAAGACGGTCGAGTACATCTTCGAAAAGTACTTGGAGCTAAAAGGCTTTCAAAAACTGATTGCCGACCTTGATGCCAAAGGTATCGTTACCAAGCGCCGCACCACCAAGCTCAAGAAATACCAGGGTGGCATTCCATTCACCTACGGTCCCCTCGCCTATCTGCTCAAGAACCGGCTCTATATTGGCGAGATGGCCCATAAGGACAAATGGTACCGCGGCGAGCACACAGGCATCCTGAACCGGAAACTGTTCGACAACGTCCAAGCCCAGCTGAAATTCCATAAGGTCGAGCGCCGGGTCAAACGCACCCAGAGCGGCGCGCTCCTGATGGGCAAGCTGTTCGACGACCGCGGCAATGTCATGAGTCCTAGCTATTCGACCAAGAAAGGCGTCCGCTACCGGTTCTATGTCAGTTCGGCTCTTTTACGCGGTCGCAAGGCTGACGCTGGATCGATCAACCGGATCGCGGCACTGCCTGCGGAGGCCGCGATTACCGAATACATCAGTCGAGAGTTTGCAGAGCACCTCGGCACCGACGACAGCTTCCGCGAACTGCTTCATCGTACGCTTGCTCGCATCGACCTGCGGAAAAACTCCCTGAGATTGAGCCTGCTTGACCCCGATCAGGAAGACGCTGACGGCATGGGGCCAAGCCGCGCGCGGATTGTCGACCTGCCTTGGTCATATGAGCCGGCAAAGTCGCCGTCTCCAAATCCTGACAGTGAGGCCGGTCCGGACCCGCAACTCGTCAATGCCATCGTTCGTGCCCACGCCTGGATCAAACTTCTCAACGATGGCATATTCGACACCATCGAAGATCTGGCTGAAGCCGTTAAGCTGAATCCAAACGTCTTGCGCCAGAATATCCGGCTGGCGTTTATGGATCCCCGCATCACAGACGCTATTATCGAAGGCCGACTTACAAACCTTAGTGTGACCGACTTGGCGCAATGCGACGAAATCGCATGGCGCGACCAGACAGCGGCGCTTCTAGGATCTTAAGACGCTACAACGTCTGCTTTGCGCCGAGAGCACGCATCCGCAGACAACTGATACGCTTTCTATAATTTCATCATCAGTCAGCCAACTGATTCCATTTTCATCATTTCATTGTCAGTCAAACCGACTTCCAAATATCCGCTTTGTGCAAACACTGGCCAAAACTGCAGAAGACGCGCGCCTCCCCAAATTGGCGGATTTCGTTATCACGGAACTGGGTGTACCTTTATAGTATCATCATCTGGAAGCCGTGCCTTGGAGTGGATATGAATAATGCAGGTTTCTGCTGGAAAGCACAGTGACAACTCATTCAGACGGATTTCCTAAATCGTCACTTGCAGATCTGGGGTGGTCTGATTTCTTCGGCGACCAGATCTTGCCGGATGAGGCAAGCGTCCTGCCAGTCCGCATCGCAGCCGTCCATCGGACCCGAATCACAGGAATTTCTGAGATTGGTTTGATCAGACCGATGCTTCCGGCCAAGAGCAACACCGGTGATTTTGCCGTCGGTGACTGGGTGCTCGCCGACCCGCAATCTTTCCTGATACACCGCCGCCTTGAGCGCAAGACAGTGCTGGGGCGGCGCATCGAGGGCAAGCGGTCACCGCAACTCGCCGGCGCCAATATCGATACGCTATTTGTCGTCACTTCATGCAACGCAGAGTTCAACGTCGCCCAGCTGGAACGTTATGTAGCATTGGCCAATGAAGCCGGCATCACGCCTGTGATTCTGCTGACCAAAGCCGATCTCGTTGGGGACGCTAAATCATACCTTGAGCAGGCAGTCGCCCTGCAGCGGGAACTGCCGGTCGTCGTCTGCAGGCCCCGTTGTGGCGATGCCACCGACAACCTGCGTGCTTGGTGCGGTAAAGGACAGACGGTGGCGCTGGTCGGCTCATCGGGGGTGGGGAAATCCACCATGGTAAACGCGCTAGCGGGCGTGCCGCCGGACCAGCTTCAGCGGACCGGGAGCATTCGCGAGCATGATGCCCAAGGACGTCACACGACCACCTCCCGCTCGCTTCATGCAATGTCGAATGGTGGCTGGGTGATTGATACGCCGGGAATGCGCACCCTCCACGTCAGCGATGCCGCCGCAGGTATCGATGAGTTGTTCGCAGAAATCACTGAACTCGCACCGCTCTGCAAGTTTCGCGATTGCACTCACGATCACGAGCCGGGTTGCGCGGTCAGCGCGGCGGTGTCCAACGGCACACTCAGAGCGGAGCGTTTGGCCCGCTGGCGCATGATGGTGGCGCAAAACCGCAACAATACGACTAAACCGCTAAAGTCGGGTGGTAGTAAGCCCATCGACATCCGCCACAGCAAATCGCACCTAGAGGACGAATAGATGATGTAGTTGACTACATCTTGCTCCCGGCTAAGTGCGAACACCGGCTAACGGATTAGCTTTCGGCCATTTCCTTATCAATTGGCTGACCGACTCCATTTCTGCTGTTTGCATAACCGACCAGCCGACTTTCCGATTTACGCCAAGACTGAAAATTACTGAATGTCCGCTTCGTGTCAAAAAGCGGACATATGGATGCAACTCGATATTGCGATCGCAGCGTCAGCCTTCGCTAAGCCGCAGCGTCAGCGCGCGCATTCTAATTGCAAGCCATACAAGGTTTTTATCATCAACCGCAGCAACGATCGTCAGTCGAACCCTTGCCTAAATGAATCCAGAGCACGCCGCCGCCACGCGATGAAGTCGCCAAATGCAGCGCGGTAAAGTCGCCCTGCTGATTAACGTATTGTTTTGCGAAAGCCGTGCACAAGCCGCGACTTCCGCACCTGTTGACGAGTCCAATCCAACACATACCGTCCCCGGCATTGCGTCAGCAAAGCACTCAAATACGCAATCGCTGGTGTTTAAATAAGCTACCGTCCCCGGCCGCTGTGCTGGCAACAGGCCCCGTCCCCGGAGGTGCTGCACGAAGGATCATCATCGTCCCCGACGACTTTCCAACCAAAACGTGCTGCAAAAAATCCCAGATTGCAAGCAACATTTTTCGTTGCCACTTTGGAGATTCAATTTGCGCAGTGAGGTAGCAGCCTCAGTCGCAGTAGGCGCATTTTAGATGCATCGACAAGGGATCCAAATTTTGCGAAGTGCGGCCAAGCAACTTACCCGCTGCGAATCAAACTAGGTCATGAGCCCTGGTGCAGAGCGAAGTAGCGGACCGAAACGCGACGAGGTCCAGTTAATCAAGACGAACCAATAGGGCCGCTTTCAGTGTCCCCGGGAGGCTGCTTTGTGCCGTCGATCATCAAGCGCATTTTTGCTTCTTTAAAGGCCCGTATACGGTCAAGCAGATGTACAAGCTGCGTCGGGCTAAGCGTAATTACATCAATCGGAGGACCAGCGCCGAAGGGCTTGGTGTTGAGCTCGGATTGTTGCTCTCTGAGATTTTGAGCGCGCTCGCGTTGAGTCAGTTTCCGGTTTCTCAATTCGATGCTTTGCCTGAACTCTTCTTGCTGCTGGGCAAAAGCGCGCTCGCGCAGCTCAAGTTCTTTCCGCTTTTGGGGGCTTTCGATTCCCCCGATTCGTTCGGCCATAAACCTAGCTGTCGCCGGATCTTTGGCCAGATGGTGATATAGATTCACGCGGATCGACGCCACTCCGGTATGCTTAAGGTCGTCATACATTTCCTTGACCGTTGGATACCGTTGGAAGAATGCCCGTAACGTGTCGAGAGATACGTTCATGCCAGCCGCGGTTTCCTCTAGTGTCGCTTGAACGCTGGCAAATGTGGACAGACGCCTAACGTTTTCTTCCAATGTACGCTGATCAGGATCGAGTATGCGCGTCCGGCCTGGTCCGGGATTTAGTGGCGGTGCCTTAGTGGGCCCATCCGCCGTTACCGGATTCGAAACCTCGTCTTGACGTTTTGTTCGAGGGCGGCGCGACTCTTTTGCTTGGAATAGTTTTTGGTCCTGCTCGTCTGTCATTGCAGCATACTCCTCGTTATCAAGCGCGTGTGTTGTTAATGTCCAGATGACATTAGGGCGTGCTCAACGATGCCCTCGAAGATGTCAGGGCAGTCCGTGAGGTCTATATTAACATGGGGCGATTGCAGGTCAGGAGACCGTTGCAGACGTTCAGCCTCCTGCCCGGCCACAGCGAAGTCCCAGTCATCACCTTCCGGAAGATCATCGGCGTGATACCGAAACCCGCTGTGACTAAATCGCAGGCGATCGGTGACGTCCTCGCGGCGCGGATCCCAGAAGAAGAGCTGCGGCTTGTCGAACGCGCCTTTGCCACTTCGGATCCAGAAAAACTGAACGAGGGGAGCCTCCCCTTCGTCCTGCACAACGAACAGCGCACAATCTTCGCCGTCGAGCCGACGATCGATCAGAAACCAGACCCGTCGTCCCTCGCGCTGGCGCCAGCCCGGCGGCCAACCGATTTCACGGGCAGTCAACAATCCGGGATTGCAACAACCCAGACGATGCAGAAGGCGCAAATCAACTTCTGCGACAGGGCTGACTTTACCCGTCTTCGACGTGCCGGTAGCGATCCCAAAATGGTGTTTCGCTGAAGACGTCCTAAGTTGATGCAGAACGGGCTCAAACTGCTCGATGACGTCGTCCTGAGCAGCCAGCGGGTGCTTGTAATTCATCGCCCGCTCGAAGAGAGCAAATCGCTCCTGCGAAAGCTGTCGCCGTCGGCTTTGGGTGTAACGCCTGGTCAAGATTCCCGCTATCAAGGGAGCGCCATCTTCTTCGGTAGTTCCATCGGACGCCAGTTCCAACTGCCAGTGGGCGTCCCTCAGTTGCCGCCGGTGTCGTTCAGCGACCTTGCCGTGTCCACGCAGGTTTTCGATTCTGAGTTCGACCGATCGCTTTTTTTGCTGAAGCCGGGACCATCGCGGTTCGCATTGGCTGCCGTAATTGATGATGCCAATGTCCTGACGCGAGCCATAGTAGCCGCCCCACAAATACCCGATCTCGTGCAGTCGATCTTTCAGATCGACCATGTACCAGCGATAGCCGCCAATATTGGTAATGCGGCACTTCAAAGGAATGGTCTGTCGAACACCGTCGATGCTGACGAGCACGATCCTAGTGAGATATTGGGAACCGTGCCGCAAATCTGCGAGAACTAGTCCGCAAGAGGACTGCGGCGCCTCATAGACGCAAAGCTCACCATCCTTGAGGAGGCCGCCTTTTTTCAACTGCCTCAGATCGAGCTTCGACATGTTCTCGACGAAGCCGACATTTTTCGAGCGAGAGTTGTCAGTTGACCTTCGTCCCACGACGCAGCTCCGATTTGAAATACGTGCGCATGTTCTGCTCGAAGATTTTTCGTAGTCAACGAAGGAGCGTCGGGCGCGTCGTGCTCAAGGTTCGGTGTTTTTCGTTAGCGATCGCCCGTGGAAATCCCGGCGCAAATTTTAATCCGAGCGACCCTCGAGCGACGGCAGACCACCCCGCGTCGAACCGCCTT
>CALRLJ020000178.1:0-7603 GCA_943368635.1 Sediminibacterium ginsengisoli
AACACAACGCCTTCCCGACGCACATCCCCAACGACCGGTAGATTCTGAAACTTATCGGGCGGACAGCCTCGTCGAAGTGAAACAATATAGTCTGCTTGAGCAGCGTCGGCTACAGACGCGAAGCGCGGATGTCCGGCATAATTCAACACCGAACCGCAGCTAAAGACGCGCACCGTTCCTGATGGTGCTGATGTGTCGAGTTTGACAAAAGCCTCGCGCATCGCGGAGCGCCAAACATCCACATAGTACCGTCCGTCGGCGCCTTGGATTCCACCCACGAGAGAATTGTAGAAGGAATACTGATAGGGAAATAACCGGTACATCGCCACGGCGGAGACGATGACGCCTCCAGCGACAATTGCCAGCGCGGCGGCGCGTACCGCTGGGGAGAGGTTCCTGCTTGTCATCAGGGAGATTGGATACGCGGCGATCAGCGACGTAAAAGGCAGCAGGAATATGAAGTGGCGATAGCCGCTGTAAACCTGAGCTCTGGTCGCTGCTTGATACGAAAAGAAGGTGATGCAGATCAGCGCCGCGGCGATGATGAGGGCTTCCCGCCGGATTATCGAGCAGATGATTCCAGCGGGAATCAATGTCACAAGAAACAGCGGCATCGATATCGTGAAATATGCCAGCATGTAATATCTCGGAACCTTGTCGAAATTAAAAAACTCCCCGTGAATCTGGACAAGGCCGTTCCATACATTGTAGTTCGCGAAAAGCTTCACGACATTGACGATGTCGCTGGCTTTGAAGAAATAAAATTCGGGCCAGAAGAATATAAAACAAATCAGGCAACCGAGGCCCCCGGCGAGTCCTGTCATCAGTATCCGTAAAAAGAGTTTGCGATCAATTTGCACAGATTCCGCGTCGCGCTTCAGCGTGAGCGCGACAAGCATGACCAGAACAATGAAGCACAGGATGACAAGCCCGGTAAGCTTTGTGGAGGCGAAGAAACCGATGGCGATTCCTGTCCTTAGCCAGATCCAGCGCATGTCATGGCGGCCGGTAATCGCATTCAAGGCGTAATATGCAGACGCAAGCAAAGTCGCTGCGAACGGAATGTCCTTTGCGTTGATGAACATGTATCCGAACCACATCGGATTGCATGCGAGAAACAGAGCGGCGAGAAGTCCGGTCGATTTGTTTACGAAATCAGCGCCCAGCCGATACACGTAATAGATGCCGACGACTCCGAACAGGGCGCTCACCAGATGACGGGAATCGTAGGATAGCGAAGGAAAGATTTTCTGTAAGACGACCGCCAATACATCGGGCATGGCGCCGTAAACGTTGAATTTGTCGACACTCGCGATGCCTGTCGTAACCGTTCCCAAGGACATCAGAAAATCGAGTGCCTTGGTCGCACGGTAGTCGCCGAAAGCCTCGTCCGATGTGAACCCGTAACGTTTGTAGGTGAGCGCAACGACAACCAGCAGGCAGAGCAGGAGGGTGCCCATCAGCAGATCGCATGCTGCGTCAAAGGATTTTCGGTCGGCGCGAAACAGATTGGGCATGAAAGGAATTTCTGGCTTACGGGACAAGGTGCGATTCTGGATCGCGTGCAAAATGGATTAGGTTTTTGCTCCGATCTTTCCTTCGGTCCCGCTCATCAGCCGCGTGATGTTGGCGCGGTGCATGATCCAGAGTGCTGCGGTCAATAGCGCGAACACCGTAGCGAGCACGGCATGCTGCGCCCAAAACAGCATCGGCGGGACAAGGATGCTCGCGACCAGCGCCGCCAGCGACGAATAGCGGAAGATCAGCGCTACCGCGACCCAGATCGCGCAGAATGCAATCGCCGCCGGCCAGAACAGTCCGAGCAGGATGCCGATATAAGTCGCGACGCCTTTGCCGCCCTTGAACTTCAGCCAAACGGGAAACAAATGGCCGACGAACGCGCCGACGCCTGCGGCAATCGCCGTATCAGGCCCGCCGAAATGTCCGGCGACAACGACGGCAACGGTGCCTTTCAGCATATCGCCGAGCAGTGTTGCGGCGGCCAGACCCTTGTTGCCGGTGCGCAGCACGTTGGTTGCGCCGATATTGCCGGAGCCGATGGAGCGAAGGTCTTGTGTCCCGGCCAGTTTGGTCAGGATCAATCCGAACGGAATCGATCCGCACAAATATCCGAAGACGAGCGCGAGCAGGAGTGTGCCGATCATGGTCTCTCACTTTTCTTCAAGGCGCGCCTTGATGCAAAACCGGTAGCCGCCTTAGGGTCAAGCCCGAGGGAATGCTTTTGCCAGTCGCACTCACACATGTTCATAGACGGTGCGGCCGCCGACGATGGTGCGTGCGATGCGGCCGCTGAACCGCGCTTCGTCGAACGGCGTATTCTTGCATTGCGATTTCAGGTCCGCCGGGTCCAGCACCCAGGGCGTATCGAGATCGATCACGATCAGATCGGCGGGTGAGCCCGGACGCAGCGAGCCGCCGGGCAGGCCGAGCAGTTCGGCGGGGCGGGTGGACATGGCGCGGATCAGCGTCTTGAGGTCGACCTCGCCGGAGTGAACGAGGCGAAGGCCTGCCGAGAGCATTGTCTCGAGACCGATGGCGCCGGCGGCGGCTTCGGCGAAGGGCAGGCGCTTCACCTCGACGTCCTGCGGATTGTGGTCCGACATGATGACGTCGATCAGGCCCGATGCGAGGGCTGCGACCAGTGCCGCGCGATCCTGTTCGGTGCGCAGCGGCGGCGACAGCTTCAGGAAGGTGCGATAGGGGCCGATGTCGTTTTCGTTCAGTGTCAGATGATTGATCGAAGCCGACGCGCTGACGCCGAGGCCGGTGTCCTTCGCGCGTTTGAGAATGTCGAGCGAGTCGATACAGGTCAGCGAAGCTGCGTGATAGCGCCCGCCGGTCAGTGCCACGAGACGCATATCGCGCTCGAGCACGACGGCCTCGGACGCATTGGGAATTCCAAACAGGCCGAGCCGCGAGGCGAACTCGCCTTCGTTCATCACGCCTTCGCCGACGAGATGCGGGTCTTCAGTGTGATGCACAATCAGTGCATCGAAATCGCGGGCGTAGGTTAGTGCGCGGCGCATCACCAGCGCGTTGGTCACGCTTCTGTCGCCGTCGGTGAAGCCGACCGCACCCGCCGCCTTGAGCAGACCGATTTCGGTCATTTCCTCGCCCTTCATGCCTTTGGTCAGTGCGGCCATGGGATGAATGTTGACGATGGCGGTGTCACGGGCCCGGCGAAGGATGAAATCCACCGTCGCGGAATTGTCGATCACCGGCTTGGTGTCGGGTTGGCAGACGATGGTGGTGATGCCGCCAGCCGCCGCCGCGAGACTCGCGGAGGCAAATGTCTCGCGGTGGCCGGCTCCCGGCTCGCCGACGAAAGCGCGCATATCGATGAGGCCCGGCGCCACGATCTTGCCGGCGCAATTAATAATGTCTGTGCCTTCGGGCACGCCGGCTGCACCGATGCCGCGACGGGCATCGCGGATCATACCGTCGGCAATCAGCACATCGCCGGGACCGTCGAGATCGCGTGACGGATCGATCAGGCGAGCGTTGGCGAGCAGGATGGGGCGGCGTTCGTTTCTCATCTCGTGTCCCGGTTCCAGCGTTCGTATCCCTTTTCAGCAGCCGCTCTTGCGAGCGCTGGAACCAAAGGGACACGAGTATCTATAATTCCGGTGCGCTTTCGAACGCGAAGTTCCTGAACGAGTTCGCGCATGGGCAGCAGGAACTTCGCATTCAGCGTACCGGTCACGCGTTGGGCAGGTTGCGGGCGAGCGCTTCAAGCACCGCCATGCGCACCGCCACCCCCATTTCGACCTGTTCGCGGATCACCGACTGCGCGCCATCCGCCACGATGGAGTCGATTTCGACTCCCCGGTTCATCGGACCGGGATGCATCACCAGCGCATCGGGCTTGGCATAAGCCAGCTTCTTCTGGTCGAGGCCGTAATAATGGAAATATTCCTGACTTGAGGGGACGAACGAACCGTTCATCCGCTCGCGCTGCAGCCGCAGCATCATGACGATGTCCGCGCCTTCCAGACCTTCACGCATATCGCGCGCGACCTCGACGCCCATGCGCTCGATGCCCGGCGGCAGAAGCGTGGAGGGCGCGACGATGCGGACGCGCGCGCCCATCTCGTTGAGCAGGATGATGTTGGAGCGTGCAACCCGCGAATGCAGCACGTCGCCGCAGATCGCGACCAGCAGGCCTTCGAGCCGTCCTTTGTTGCGGCGAATGGTCAGCGCGTCGAGCAGTGCTTGCGTTGGATGTTCATGCGCGCCGTCGCCGGCATTGATGACCGAGCCATCGACTTTCTGGGCGAGCAGTTCGCATGCACCGGAAGCATGATGGCGCACCACCAGAATGTCCGGATGCATGGCATTGAGCGTCACCGCCGTATCCATCAGCGTCTCGCCCTTGCGGATCGAGGACGACGACACCGACATGTTCATGACGTCGGCGCCGAGCCGCTTGCCCGCGATCTCGAACGAGGATTGGGTCCGTGTCGAGGCTTCGAAGAACAGATTGACCTGGGTGCGGCCGCGCAGGTTGGTGCGCTTCTTGTCCACCTGCCGGTTCAGTTCGACGAACTCTTCGGAAAGGTCCAGTAGGCCGCTAATGTCGGCCGCGGAAAGGCCCTCGATGCCCAGCAGATGCCGGTGTCCGAGGACAAAACTCGATTTCGATGCAGTTGTCATTAAAGCAAGAGCTATAGGGAGAGTTGCCCGGTGGAGCAAGGCGGATTCCGCTCCTTTGGAGTTTTCCCCCGCTGATGTCCGGGCAGGGTAAACAGGCGGAAAGCAAGATGCGGAACGTTGCATATATCGCATTTCTGCCGTCATGGCTGGGATTGCTCCCGGAAGGCTAATTTGGGCGCTGGATCATGAAACTTGCAGTCGCAGCGGCGTTGAGCTGTCTCGGGGTATCTGCGGCGTTCGCCCAGCCTTTGCCCGCCGACTTCGTCTATCTGCGCGATGCCGACCCGGCCATCATGCAGGACATGCGTTATGCCACGGCCAATAATTTCGTCGGCCGCGTGCTGGACGGTTATGAGGCCGGTGAGTGCATCGTCACACGCCGTGTCGGTGCTGCGTTGAAGCGCGTGCAGCAGGATCTCGCATCGCACGGATTGTCACTGAAAATGTATGACTGCTACCGCCCGCAACGCGCGGTGGACGACATGTATGCGTGGGCGCAGGACGGTCGCGAGACGGCGGCGCAGCGGCGATACAATCCGAAGATGCGCAAGGAAGATCTGTTCCGGCAGGGTTATATCGCCAAGCACTCCGGCCATTCGACCGGCAAGGCAGTGGATCTCACGCTGGTGCAACTGCCTGTGTCGAAGGTCGCGCCGTTCGATCCGAAAATCGCTTATGCGGACTGCACCGGACCGGAGAACTTGCGCACACCGGACAGCAGCGTCGACATGGGCACCGGCTACGATTGCTCCGACGAGAAAGCTCACACCGGCTCAAAGGCGATCACGGCGCAGCAACGAAAGTGGCGGGAGACACTGGTTGCTGCGATGGCGAAGCAGGGGTTCGTCAACTATCGGCTGGAATGGTGGCACTTCTCGCTGCCGGGACCGGGGAATGCAGCCTACGATTTTCCCGTGGTCAAACGATAGTTCGGCCATTCGCAGACTTGAATTTCCGCCGTTCGACAATAGCTTTTTAGGTGTGGCGCGCGACCCGGTGCGTCCAATGCAGAAAGGCCCTCGTCATGAGCAGGGGCGCTATAACGGTCACAGCTGTTCTTATGGCAATCCTTGCCGCAACAATCTGGTGGGCATGGCAGGGCTGGACCTCACATGCCGATGTGCAGATGTCGATCCACGGCTATATCGCCATGGGCCTCGGAGTTTTCTTCTCGCTTCTGATCGGGTTCGGTTTGATGGCGTTGACGTTTTACTCAAGCCGTCAAGGTTACGACGATCTGCCGCAGGCCAAGGTGAAGGAACCGTCCGGTAACGAACCCGGCGCCCGCAATATTCTGTAACTGAACTGGCGTGAAACGCGCCGCATTCCGGTATAGCCTGTCGTTCTCATCTTTCGGGTACGACTCATGGCGCAATCATCCTTGTCCGCGACGACTGACGTTTTCAATCAATCGCCTCCGTTTGAGGATGTCGATCTGTTCACGCTCGACGTTCCGCTTGCCGAAGCCGTGGGGATCAATGGCGGGGAGACGGCAAAGGCCGAACTCGTCGACTTCGGCAAACATTGGGGCTCGGCGGCGATGGCGCAGCGCGGCCGCCTTGCCAACGAAAACACGCCGAAGCTGAAGACCTTCGACGCGCGCGGTTTCCGCCGCGACGAGGTCGAATTCCACCCGGCCTATCATGAACTGATGGCCCACAGCGCCCATGCCGGCATCCACAATTCGACATGGAATGCGAACGGCGAGACGGCAGGCGGCGCATCCGAAGTGGTGCGCGGCGCGAAATTTTTCATCGCAGCGCAAGTCGAGACCGGGCACCTGTGTCCGATCACGATGACACGCGCGGCAGTGGGTGCATTGTCGGTCGATCCGGCGTTGCGTGCGAAGGTGATGCCGGTGCTCGGCAGCCGCAGCTATGATCCAACATTTGCGCCGTGGTGGACCAAGCGCGGCATGACCATGGGCATGGGCATGACCGAGAAGCAGGGCGGCACCGACGTGCGCGCCAACATCACACGCGCGGTGCGGGACGGGGATGGCTATCGTATCACCGGACACAAATGGTTCATGTCGGCACCGATGTGCGACGCGTTTCTGGTGCTGGCGCAGGCCGAGGGCGGACTGACTTGTTTCTTCATGCCGCGTTTCGCGCCGGACGGTTCGGTTAACGGACTTCAGTTTCAGCGCCTGAAGGACAAGCTCGGCAATCGCTCCAATGCGTCGTCCGAAGTCGTGTTCGAGAACGCGTATGCGCTGCGGCTCGGCGAAGAGGGGCGTGGGGTGCCGACGATCATTCAGATGGTCTCGCTGACCCGGCAGGATTGCTCGCTGGCGTCGGCAGGCCTGATGCGCTCGGGACTCGCGCATGCGCTGCATCACGCACGCCATCGCAGTGTGTTCCAGAAACATCTCGCCGATCAGCCGCTGATGCGTAGCGTGCTCGCCGACATGGCGCTGCATGTCGAGGCTTCGACGGCGCTGGTGATGCGGCTGTGCCGTTCGTTCGATCGCGCGCCGACAGACAAGGCCGAGGCTGCGTATGTGCGGCTGCTGACGCCCGTGGTGAAATATTGGACCTGCAAGAGCGCGCCGGGATTTCTCTACGAGGCGATGGAGTGCCTCGGCGGCAACGGTTATGTCGAGGAGGGCATTCTCGCGCGGCACTACCGGGAGTCGCCGGTCAACGCGATCTGGGAAGGCTCGGGCAACGTGATGTGCCTCGACGTGCTGCGTGCACTGTCACGCGAGGCCGACGCTGCGGCGGACGTGCTGCGCGGCCTCGTGGAACAGACCAGGGGACTGCCCGGCGTGGTAGAGGCCGTCGGCTTTATCGCGAAGTCGTTTCGCCAGCCCGACGCCGAACGTGTCGCGCGGCTCGCCGTGGAAAAGCTTGCGCGGGTGGCAGCAGCGGCCGCGTTGAATGAAGTCTCGCCGAAACACGCGGAATTGTTTGCCGCGACACGGCTT
>CALRLJ020000179.1:0-7576 GCA_943368635.1 Sediminibacterium ginsengisoli
GCGTATGCGTTGAGTAGCGTAAGTTGCGTTGAAAGGGCCGGTGCCAGTTGCACCGGCCTTTTTCATTGGGCGTTGGGGTCTCTTCCGTCATTGCGAACGAAGCGAAGCAATCCACTCTTAAAGAGAAAGCCGGATTGCTTCGTCGCGGAGCCTGTGCCCGGACGGCGCATAGCGCCGATCCGGGTGCTCCTCGCAATGACGAGTCTACAGGAAACTCTGCGGATCGATGTCGATCTCGAGCTTGAGATTGCCCTTGGTCTTCGGGCCGGCCGCGAGCCAGTCCCGCATATAGGCCGACAGGTCGATGCTGCGCACCGCCTTCACCAGAATACGGAACCGGTAGCGGCCCTTGATGACGGCGAGCGGCGCTTCCGCAGGCCCGAGCACCTGGACGCGTTCGTCGAGCGGTGCGACGGCGGCAAGCTTGCGCGCAAAACCTTCCGCAGTTGGACGATCGCCTGCCGAGATAATCAACGACGCCAGCCGGCCGAACGGCGGATACAGCGTGCGTTCCCGCGCCTCGATCTCGCTGGCGTAAAACGCTTCGCGATCCGACGCGACCAGCGCCTTCATCACCGGATGCTCCGGCTGGTGGGTCTGGAGATAACCAACACCACGCCCCTGCTCGCGTCCGGCGCGGCCGATCACCTGATTGAGCAATTGAAACGTGCGCTCGGCCGCGCGCGGATCGCCGTTACCCAATCCAAGATCCGCATCCACCACGCCGACCAGATTGAGCCGCGGAAAATTATGCCCCTTCGCCACCAGCTGCGTGCCGATGATGATGTCGACTCGGCCCTCTGCAATCTCGTTCAGTTCCGAGCGCATGGTTTCGATATCGGTAATCAGATCGCTCGACAGCACCATGGTGCGAGCATCGGGAAACAGATTTGCCGCTTCTTCCTGCAGACGTTCGACACCGGGACCGATGGCGGCTAGCGATTCTTCCGCCGCGCAATGCGGGCATTGATGTGGACGCGGCATCGAGAAGCCGCAGTGGTGACAGACGAGGCGCTGGCGGAAACGATGATCCACCAGCCATGCATCGCAGATCGTGCAGGCGAAGCGGTGTCCGCAAGTGCGGCATAGCGTCAGCGGCGCATAGCCACGTCGATTGAGGAACAGCAGCGCCTGTTCCTTGCGCTCCACCGCGTTTTTGACTTCTTCCGCAAGACGCGGCGAAATGAACCGGCCACGCTGCGGGCCTTCACGCTTGAGATCGATGGCCTCGATCTGCGGCATATGCTGGCCACCGAACCGCGACGGCAGCACCACGCGGCGATAGCGCCCCAAGCGCGCATTGACTTCAGATTCCACCGAAGGCGTCGCCGAACACAACACCACCGGAATTTTCGCGATCGATCCGCGCACCACCGCCATGTCGCGCGCGTGATAGTGCGCGCCCTCGCTCTGCTTGTAGGCCTGATCGTGCTCCTCATCGACGATGATGAGGCCGAGATTGGCGTAAGGCAAAAACAGTGCGGACCGCGCGCCGACGATCACCGGCGCGTCGCCAGCGGCAACCGCCGCCCAGTTGCGCGCGCGGGTACGCGGCGTCAGCTCCGAATGCCATTCGATCGGCCGCACACCGAACCTCACGCTGAACCGGTCGAGGAACTGCCCGGTCAGCGCGATCTCCGGCATCAGGATCATCGTCTGCCGGCCGCGGCGAATGTTTTCGGCCACCGCCTCGAAATAGACTTCTGTTTTTCCCGAGCCTGTGACGCCGTCGAGCAGTGCGACCTGAAATTCATCCTTCGAGGCGAGATCTTTCAGCAGATCGGCGGCAACACGCTGCTCCGGTGAGAAATCCGGTTCCGAGAAAGACGGATCGGGCATCGGCAGCGCCAGATCGCGCGGCATCGGCTCGGTGACGAGTGTGCCCTCATCAACCAGACCGTCGATCACGCCTGCGCTGACACCGGCTTCCCTGAGCGTGTCTGATTTCGCGTGCAGCAATCCGTCCGACAGGGTTTCAATGAGGCGACGGCGTGCGCCGGTCATGCGTTGCGGCGATGCACCGACCAGCCGCACCCCCATTCGCACGCGCTCGGGTCCGAGGTGCTCGCCCATGCGCAGCGTCATCCGCAGCACCATCCCCCGCGCCGACAACGTGTAGTTGGCGACCCAGTCCACGAAGCTGCGCAACTCAGGTCTCAGCGGCGGAACGTCGAGCTTTTCGCCGGTGTCCTTCAGGCGGTTATGCAGCCGCGGATCGGGGTTCGGATTGTCGGCCCAGACCACGGCGGTGACCTCGCGCGGCCCCAGCGGAACGCTGACGACATCGCCGGGATTGAGTTCAACCCCGTCGGGAACGCGATAGGAGTAAGTCTGGTTCAGGGCCACCGGGACAAGAACGTCGACGACTCGTCTTGCCATGGCCGAACAGGTCCAGATTAAGGGGTGAATAAGGAAAAGGGTGCGATAAACCGATTCCTGTCAAGCGCAGGCGCTCCGCGAGACATATGATGGTCAAAGCCGCCGCCACAACCGAAACCACCCCGGAAAGCGCGCAACTGACTTGCGCCGCGCCGGACCTTTCGGCCGAAATCACCCGATGGCTGTCCCATCTGCGCGCCGAGCGCCGGCTGTCGCCGAAGACGCTGGAAGCTTATGCCCGTGACCTGCGCCAGTGCCTCGTCTTTCTGGGCGACCATTGGGGCGGTCTGGTTACGCTGAAACAATTCGCCGCCATCGAAGCCACGGATGTGCGCGCCTTCATGTCGGCGCGGCGCGCGGATGATGTGGGCGGGCGCTCCCTGATGCGGGCGCTGGCGGGACTGCGCTCGTTCGGACGTTTTCTCGAGCGCGAAGGCAAAGGCAAGGTCGGTGCCTTGTCTGCGATCCGCGCCCCGAAAATCGGCAAAAGCCTGCCGAAACCGATTCAGATGACCTCCGCGCGGCAGATGACCGACGCGGACATTCGCGCCGGTGAAAATCGCGAGCCATGGATCTGGGCGCGCGACGCCGCCGTAATGGCACTGCTTTACGGATCGGGCCTGCGTATCTCAGAAGCGCTGGGTTTGATCCGGCGCGATGTCCCTCTGCCGGGTAAAGGCGATGTGATCGTGGTCACCGGCAAAGGCAACAAGACGCGGATGGTGCCGGTGCTGCAGAACGTGCTGGCGCTGGTCGCCGATTATGTGGCGATGTGCCCGCACACGATCGCATCGGACGGCCCGATTTTCGTCGGAGCGCGCGGTGGCCCGCTCTCGCCGCGCATCATCCAGCTAACAATGGAGCGGCTGCGCGGCGCGCTTGGTCTTCCGGACAGCGCAACCCCGCACGCATTACGCCATTCCTTCGCCACGCACCTGCTGACGCGCGGCGGCGACCTGCGCGCCATTCAGGAATTGCTCGGCCACTCGTCGCTCTCGACCACGCAGATCTACACCGGCGTCGATGCCGACCGGCTGCTTGATGTCTACAAGACGGCGCACCCACGGGCCTAGGCGATAGCCCGACATAAATCTGTCGCGCCAAATTTGTTCTGCGCAGTCCTGCGGACGCCCTTGCGCGGCAACCACAGTTCGGTCAATCGTGGCATTCGATTTTGACCGAAAGGATATTCCGATGGGCGCACATGAAAGCATGGAGCATGCCGAACACGCCGAGCATGCTTCCGGCGTCAACAAGAAGATTGCACTGCTGATCGCTGTGATCGCGCTGTTTCTGGCGCTGTCCGAAACCCTCGGCAAAGGCGCCCAGACCGAATCCATCAGCAAGAATGTCGAGGCCTCGAATCTCTGGGCCTTCTTCCAGGCCAAGAGCATCCGGCGCACGGTGGTGCAGTCGGTCTCCGAACAAGCCAAGCTCAGTCTTGGACTCTCGGGTGACGATGCGCAGAAGGCAGCACTCGCCAAGCAGATCGACGACTGGACCAAGACTGCGGCGCGCTATCGGTCCGAGCCTGAAACCGGCGAGGGCTCCGAGCAACTGGCCGCGCGCGCCAAGGAAGCCGAACACGCCCGCGATCTCGCCATGGCGCGCTATCATCACTATGAGGTCGCATCGGCCGCATTCCAGATCGGCATCGTGCTGGCCTCGGCGACCATTATCACCGGCATGGTTGCACTGGCCTGGGTTTCGGGCGCGCTGATGATCGCAGGACTGGCTTTCACCGCGATCGGGCTGTTCGCGCCGCACGCCGTGCATTTGATGTGATGCGGTACGGCGTCGCCTAGCGCTGCGCCTGCATCCGCCGGCGCAGCCGCTGAATAAAGCCCGGCGATGCGCGGCGGCGAAAGCGCTTCATCCATTGAAGGATTGCAAGCTTGAACGGCGCGACCACCGCCAGCGCGCGCACGCGCAGATCGAGCACAAACTCATAGAGCCTGCGGAACCAGTTCATCTGCAACAACTTGTCGCGCGTCACGTCAAACACGAACGCAACGATGCCGACGCCGAGAATTTTCTGAAGCACGATCAGCGCGGTCGCGCCAAAGAAATATTTGTGCGCCAACAACCACGCCACGACCAGATTGAGCGGGAACAGAACGACCACCGGCACCGCGAATACGATCAGCGTCAGGCCGGGTGACAGGTGTTCAACGCGATCGGCGAGCCATGCCTTGAGCCGGGGCAAAGGAATCAGCGCGACGACACGCGCGATGACCGGCTCAACGCGGTCCCACAGCCACGCCTCAGCTAAGAAGATCAGGGCAAGCAGAACCCATAACGGACGCAACAGCCGGCGCATGACGGATTCTCATCCCCCATGACCGGCTGAATGCCGGTCAGCACTCACATATGGATAGCGCGTTTTCCGACTGCAAGCGCGGCTTCCTTGACCGCTTCGGAGCGCGTCGGGTGAGCGTGGCAAGTACGCGCAAGATCTTCCGCGGAACCGCCGAATTCCATCAGCACGGCGGCTTCGTGGATCATTTCACCGGCTTCCGCGCCGATGATGTGAACGCCGAGCACGCGGTCGGTCTTCGCATCCGCGAGAATTTTCACGAAGCCATCGGTGGTCTGGTTGACCTTGGTGCGTGCGTTCGCGGTGAACGGGAACTTGCCGGAAGTGTAGACCACACCCGCCTGCTTCAGCTCTTCCTCGGTCTTGCCGACGGATGCGACTTCCGGGAACGTGTAGACCACGCCCGGAATGACATCGTAATTGGTGTGGCCGGCCTGGCCTGCGAGGATTTCGGCGACCGCAATGCCCTCGTCTTCCGCCTTGTGCGCGAGCATCGGCCCGGCGATCACGTCGCCGATGGCATAGATGCCCTTTACGTTGGTCTGAAGGTGACCGTCGGTTTGCACCCGGCCGCGCGGATCGAGTTCGACACCGGCTTCCTTCAGCCCAAGGCCTTCGGTGTAAGGAACGCGGCCGATCGCCACCAGCACAACATCGGCTTCGATCACTTCGGCCGCACCGCCTGCCGCCGGCTCAACGCTGGCCTTCAGCTTCTTGCCCGATGTATCGACGCCGGTGACCTTGGCACCGAGCTTGAATTCGACGCCCTGCTTTTCCTGAATGCGCTGGAATGACTTTGCCACTTCACCGTCCATGCCGGGAAGAATCCGGTCGAGGAACTCAACCACGGTGACTTGCGCGCCCAGGCGCCGCCACACCGAGCCAAGCTCGAGGCCGATTACGCCCGCGCCGATCACCAGCATCTTTTCCGGCACCTTGTCGAGAGTCAGCGCGCCGGTGGACGAGACGATGCGCTTCTCGTCGATCTCGACGCCCTTGAGCTTGGTCACATCGGAGCCGGTGGCGATCACGATGTTCTTGGTCTCCAGAACCTGCGTCTTGCCGTCGTTGCCCTTCACCTCAACCTTGCCTGCGGAGAGGATGCGGCCGGTGCCTTCATACGGCTCGATCTTGTTCTTCTTGAACAGAAAGCCGACGCCCTTGACGTTGCCGTCGACACCGTCGGTCTTGAACTTCATCATCGTCGGCAGATCGAGCTTCGGCTTGCCAACGCCGATGCCCATCTTGGGCAGCATGTGCGTGACTTCCTCGTACCGCTCCGACGCCTGCAACAATGCCTTCGAGGGAATGCAACCCACGTTGAGACAGGTGCCGCCGAAGGTCGGCCATTTCTCGATCACCGCAACCTTCATGCCGAGCTGCGCCGCGCGGATCGCGCAAACATACCCGCCGGGACCGGTGCCGATAATGATGAGATCGTAAGAAGCCATGAGGATTATCCTGTACTCGCAGAGAAATGGAAATTAGCGACCGCCGGATACATCGACGATCGTACCCGTGACATATGACGCCTCGTCCGACATCAGCCAGACGACCGCGTTGGCGATTTCGTCCGCAGTGCCGACACGCTTCATCGGAACCATGTGCGCCAAACGCTGGGCGCGATCAGGCTCGCCGCCGCTGGCATGAATATCGGTATCGATCAGCCCGGGACGAATCGCATTGACGCGAATGCCCTCCGCGCTGACTTCGCGCGCAAGCCCGACGGTGAACGTGTCGATCGCGCCTTTCGAGGCCGCGTAATCGACATATTGCGCCGGCGAACCGAGCGTCGCCGCCACCGACGAAATGTTGACAATCACGCCGCCGGAGCCGCCGTGCTTGCTGGACATGCGCTTCACTGCTTCGCGCGCGCACAGAATGCTGCCGACGATATTGACGTTCATCATCCGGGTGAGCCGCGCCGCCGACATCTCGTCGACACGGGCGGTCATATCGACCACGCCGGCATTGTTCACCAGCGCACCGAGTTTGCCGAAAGCATCCGCCTGCTTGAACAGCGCGAGAATGTCAGCCTCGTCGCCGACGTCGCATTTCACCGCGATGGCCTTGCCATTGCTGGCTTCGATCTTCGCGACGACTTCATCGGCGGCGTTCTTGTTGCTGGCGTAACCGACTACAACCTTGTAGCGGCGCGATGCAGCGGCCAGCGCCGTGGCACGGCCGATGCCGCGGCTCCCTCCGGTGACAATGGCGACGCTATCCATTCAGAACTCTCCGCGGCGGCCTTCACCGCGCTGCTTGGAGGCGTAGCAGATCACGGACCTGCGACGCGCCCTCACGACAATCAGAGATCCAGCACCAGCCGTGCAGGATCTTCGAGGCTTTCCTTGATACGGACGAGGAAGGTCACCGCTTCCTTGCCGTCGATGACACGGTGATCGTAAGAGACCGCCAGATACATCATCGGGCGAACTTCGATCTTGCCGCCGACAACCACCGGCCGCTCCTGGATCTTGTGCATGCCGAGGATCGCAGACTGCGGAGCATTGAGGATCGGGGTCGACATCAGCGAGCCGTAGATGCCGCCGTTGGTGATGGTGAACGTGCCGCCCTGCATCTCGTCGATCTTGAGCTGGCCATCGCGCGCGCGTTTGCCGAAATCGGCAATGGTCTTCTCGATGTCGGCAATCGACTTCTGGTCGCAGTCGCGCACCACCGGCACGACCAGGCCCTTGTCGGTGCCGACCGCGACGCCGACGTGATAGTAGTTCTTGTAGATCAGGTCGGTGCCGTCGATCTCGGCATTCACCGCCGGAATATCCTTCAAGGCCTGAACACAGGCCTTGGTAAAGAAGCCCATGAAGCCGAGCTTGGCGCCGTGCTTCTTCTCGAATGCATCCTTGTACTGAGTGCGCA
>CALRLJ020000180.1:0-7558 GCA_943368635.1 Sediminibacterium ginsengisoli
CATAAGGCCAAACGGCGGCGAACTTCGCTGCAAAAGGTAGGACGGCGGCGGGATGGTGTCCGCCGCTTCGGCTTCGACGACACCCGAAATCGCCGAGGCGACGCGCGCCGCCGGCGGTGGTCGACCACCACAAAATAGGAATTTGATCCGATTGACTCTTGGCATAATGTATACCAATCTTTCTCCATCGACGAGGGCATGCGTCCTCGGACTGAGTAGCCCCAGGGGAGGTCATCCCCGTCCACGGACCACGGAGGTTGTGATGAGAGTCGGAGAGATCCTGAACAGGAAAAGCACCCGTATCGCGACCGTCCGCATGAACGAGACCGTCGCCACTGCCGCGCGGCTACTGCGCAAGGACGATGTCGGTGCGCTTGTGGTGAAAGACGTGTGCCGCACCGAAGGCAATGTCGCGGTCGGAATGTTTTCGGAGCGCGACGTGGTACGCGCCATCGACGAGCACGGGCAGGCCGGACTCGACATGAAAGTTTCCACGCTGATTTCGGTGCAGAGACTTATCTCGTGCAACTCCACCGACACGGTCGAGCATGTGCGCGATCTGATGAATGACAATCACATCCGGCACGTGCCGGTGATCGACGATCACACCCTGATCGGCGTCATCAGCATGCGTGACATCAACGCCATCACCGGCTTCGACGCGGTTGTCGGCTCTGAACCGACATCAACTGAATACGCCTTCGTCTGACGGTTCTCCCTGCAGAGCGCGATCCCATGTACTCCCCGGTCTCGGGATTGCGCTCTGCTCTTTTTTCTGTGCGGCATTGCAGGAAACCAGATGAAGATTTGTATTTACGGTGCGGGCGCGATTGGCGGCTATCTCGGCGTGCAGCTTGCGCTGGCGGGGGCTGATGTCAGCCTGGTGGCGCGGGGCGCGCATCTCGCGGCGATGAAGGCCAACGGCCTCAAGCTTCTGATCGGCGATGAGGAGCGCGTGGTGCATCCGCGCTGCACTGACAATCCCGCCGAACTCGGCGTGCAGGATGTCGTTATCATCTGCCTGAAGGCACATTCGATCACCGGCGTGATCGAGGCAATGCAGCCCTTGCTCGGGCCGAAGACGCGCATCGTCACCGCGGTGAACGGCATTCCTTACTGGTATTTTTACAAGCACGGCAACGAGTGCGAAGGCTCGGCGCTGGAAAGCATCGATCCCGGCGGACGCCAGTGGAAAGAACTCGGGCCGGAGCGGGCCATCGGCTGTGTGGTCTATCCCGCAACCGAGATCGAAGCGCCCGGCGTCATCCGCCATGTCTATGGCAATAATTTTCCGCTCGGCGAACCGTCGGGCGAGAAAAGCGCCGACGTTGTGGCGCTCTCCGCGCTGTTTGAAAAGGCCGGCCTGAAAGCGCCGGTGCTCGACAACATCCGCGATGAAATCTGGCTCAAGCTGTGGGGCAACGTCTGCTTCAATCCGATCAGCGCGCTGACCCATGCGACGCTCGATGTGATCGGCGGCGATCCGGGGACGCGCGCGGTGGCGAAGTCCATGATGGTTGAAGCGCAAACCATCGCCGAGAAATTCGGCATCAGATTCCGCGTCGATGTCGAACGGCGTATCGAAGGCGCGCGCAAGGTCGGCGCGCACAAGACTTCGATGCTGCAGGATCTCGAACGCAGCCGGCCAATGGAAATCGATCCGCTGGTCACGGTGGTTCAGGAAATGGGCGCGCTGTCGAAAATCCCGACGCCCTCGATCGACATCGTGCTGGCGCTGGTGTCGCAGCGCGCCAAGATCGCGGAGCTTTATTGAGCGGGTGAAATCAGTATGTCGTCCTCATGGTGAGGAGGCGCTCCTGCGCCGTCTCGAACCGTGAGGGACTAAACTATCCTCATCCTTCGAGACGCGGCGAAAGTCCCGCTCCTCAGGATGAGGGCGCGATAATTTCGCTTTATATGGAGTTCTCACCGTGACGAATTGGATTCGCTTTCGCCATCAGGATCAGATCGGGTTCGGCACGCTGTCGGGCAAGGACATCACCGTGCATCACGGCGACATGTTCAATGGCGCGAAAGCCAACGGCACAACGCTGGCGCTGTCCGAGGTCGAACTGCTCGCGCCGACCGTGCCCACCAAGGTCATCGCGCTGTGGAATAATTTCCACGCGCTGGCCGCGAAGCTGAATGTCGCAGAGCCTGCCGATCCGCTCTATCTGCTGAAAGCGCCGACCACGGTGACATCGCCGAATGCGGTGGTGCAGAAGCCGAAGTCCTACGACGGCAAGGTGGTTTACGAGGGCGAGCTTGCCATTGTGATCGGAAAGACATGCCGCGCGGTTTCGGTCGCCGAGGCCGACGATTTCATTCTCGGCTATACCTGCGTCAACGACATCACGGCTTCCGACATTCTCAACAAAGACCCGACCTTCCCGCAATGGGCGCGCGCCAAGGGCCTCGACGATTTCTGTCCGTTCGGGCCGGTCGTGGTCACGGATGTCGATCCGGCCACGCTCACGGTCCGTACCATTCTCAATGGCGCGGAGCGGCAGTCCTACAAGATCTCGGACATGATCTTCTCGGCGCAGGAGCTGGTCAGCAAGATTTCGCACGACATGACGCTGCTGCCGGGCGACATCATCGCCTGCGGCACGTCTCTGGGCGTCGGCGTGATGAAGGAGGCGGTGAATTCCGTCACCATCGCCATCGAAGGTATCGGCGAGCTGACCAACGAATTCAGGAATTGAGAATTCCTGCTGCCGTCATTGCGAGGAGCACTTGCGACGAAGCAATCCAGCCTGTTGCGGGGCTTCTCTGGATTGCTTCGCTTCGCTCGCAATGACGATGCCCTCTCCCGCGAGAGCGGGGCGAGGGAGTGCATCCAGTATTTTGCTAGCGCGAATCCTCGCTCGCGTTCTTCGGCGCTTTCGTGCCGGTGAGTTCGGCAAAGGCCGGCCCCATTCCCGCCATGCGCACCAGAACCGAAATGTCGTTCTTCTGCGTGCCGTTCAACTGCGCGTAGAGCGCGCGCGTGGCGGTTTTCAGCCGCAGGATGGCGTCGCTGTCGGTATCGAACGAATCGTCGCGGTTTTTCTTCAGCCGCTTCTGATAGTCCTCGATTTGCAGCGTGACCTCGCGCATCGCGTTTTCGACCGGCGGCCAGTATCTCTGCTGTGAGGCGGTGAGATTCAGCCGCTTCTTGATGCCCGCGATCTGGGTGTCGTTGAGGAACAGCCGCGACGGCTTCTCCGAACGCGCGGTCATCCGGCGCGGCAATGTCACCGGCGCTTTGATCCAGGCGCGCGCGGTCTCGTACATATCGTTCGGCGGGGTGTCTTCGACGGGGGCGGGCGGCGCATAGGCGGCGACGATGCGGTCCTGTTTCCCCATCGTGTTCGCAACCGGATAGCGTGCGCCGGCTGCCGATTCGTCCTTGGTCAGCGATGCGGAGGCGCTCTGGAAGAACAACTGGTCGCCGATCAGCCAGCCGCCGACGCCGGCAAGGATGCCCGCGCCGCACATCAACACGATATATGTCGTCCGGATCGCCAAACGTCGTCTCTGTCGCTGTTTCTCTGTTGCGGAAAGTCGCCAAGTTTCGCCCAAATTGTTGAACAATTATGGCTTTCCGAGGCTCCATTGCTAGCAGGCATGAGCGCCGGGTTGCCAATATCGGGTTAATTGAAGCTATGCGGGCGCTTTCGCAGCGCAAGACTTCGCGGTGCAAGACTTCGCGGTGCAAGGCATCGCAATGCAAGACATGGCATTGCGGATCGGCTAAAGGGGACCGCTGCGGGAACAGGCCCCTTACTGGAGAACAATAATGAGCGAAAAGCCACAGGGTCAGAAGCCGAGCGGCGACAAGGTTATGGCGCAGTACGACGTGGAGGGCCGCGCGGTGCGCGCCAACATGGAAAAGCTGCGGGCGCTGCGCCTCGCCAAGGAGGCTGCCGAGGCGGCATCGGCTCCGCAGCCCAAGGCAAAAAGGACGGCGGCAAAGCCCGCCAAGAAAGAGGCTCCGGCGAAGCTCTCCGACTGGCTCGCCAGTCAGCAAAAGGGCGGCTTTCGAACTTAAGGGCACGATCCCGAAACCGCGTGAGGCGGGAGAACTGCATTGACCACGGTTTACGATTTTTCGGCTGCGGCGCTGGACGGCGAAGACCGTCCGCTCAAGGCTTTCGAGGGGCAGGTGCTGTTGATCGTCAACACCGCCAGCGCCTGCGGCTTCACGCCCCAATATGCGCAGCTGGAAGAGTTGCAGCGTGCGCTCGGTCCGCGCGGATTTTCGGTACTCGGTTTTCCGTGTAACCAGTTCGGCGGTCAGGAACCGGGAAGCGCGCAGGAGATCGCGGCATTCTGTTCGCAAAAATACGACGTGACGTTTCCGATGTTCGCCAAGATCGATGTCAACGGCGACAAGGCGCTGCCGCTGTTCGATCACCTGAAGACCGAAAAGCCGGGGCTGCTCGGCTCGACGGCGATCAAATGGAACTTCACCAAGTTTCTGGTCGATCGCGCCGGCAAGGTGGTTGCGCGCTACGGCTCGACCACGTCGCCCGGCGCTTTGATCCGCGATATTGAAAAGCTGCTGTAAGCCGGGACATCAAGGTTTGAGCCCAAGAATTCAAGACCAACGAGAATCATAAAACGTGAATCAGGATATGACGATGAGCCAACTGCCCGACCGCCTTTCCACCGATCCCCGCAGCCCGTTTTACAACGCCGAGGTGTTGTCGCGCGATGTCGGCATCCGCTTCAAGGGCGTCGAGAAGACCAACGTCGAGGAATACTGCGTCAGCGAGGGATGGGTACGCGTGGCGGTCGGCTCGTCGAAGGACCGTCACGGCAATCCGGTGACCATGAAGTTCACCGGCGAAGTCGAGCCGTATTTCCGCGACGAGCAGTAGCGCCGCCGCTACCCGCCCGCCACCACGATATGCTCCGGCCTCTGGCCCGCCTTGCGGCGGGCATGCATCGCGCTGTAGGCCTGCTCCAGATTCCGCGTGAAGCGCAGCGTATCGAACAGCGGTGTGGTCAGACGGTTGTTAGCAAGTTTTTGCCGCAGCGCTTGAAGCCTGTCCGGCTGCGTCGCCAGTTCAACGGCAAGGCGCTCGTAGTCGCCTTGCGATGATGCGATCAGTTCGGGCAGGCCGATATTTGCAAGAAGGCTCGCAGCGACGCATCCTGCGAAGGTGTCGCCTTTGCATGTCAGCAGCGGCAGTCCGGCCCACAGCGCGTCGCTTGCGGTGGTGTGCGCGTTGTAGGGCAGGGTATCGAGAAACAGATCCGCGCAGCGATGCCGCGCCAGATGCTCGTCCGGGGGCATCCGCGCTGCGAACACCAGACGCTGCGGATCGACGCCGCGCGCGGCGGCTTCCTTGCGCAGGTTGGCGCTGGCCAAGGCGTTGTCCTCGATCAGCCACAACACGCTGCCCGGAACGGCGGTCAGAATCCGCATCCAGCCGCCGAAGGTCTGCGGCGTGATCTTGTAGTTGTTGTTGAAACAGCAAAACACAAAGCCGTCCGGCGGCAGGCCGAGTTCATCGCGGGTGAAGCTGCGATCCGCAATCGCGCGCGTGGCGTCGTTGGCCTGATAGCTGTCCGGCAGATGCACCACCTTCTCGGTGAAAAATTTTTGTTGCGGCTCCGGGATCACGGTGGCGTCGGCGACGATGTAGTCCATGTAGGCCGCACCCAGGGTGCCGGGAAATCCGAGATAGTTGACCTGCACCGGCGCCGGACGCTGCGCGAACACGCGGGTGCGATCGTCGCCGAAATAGCCGTTGAGGTTGACCAGAATGTCGATGCCGCTGTCGCGGATCGCGTGGGCTGCCTGTGCGTCGTTCAGATGTCTGATGTCGACAATGCGATGGACGGCGGCATCGATGCGCTTGCGGGTGTCGCTGCCATCGTCCCAGCCGTTGTCGAAGGCGGTAATCTCGAATCGCGCGGCGTCATGCTGCTCCAGCACGCCCGCAAAAAGGAATGCGGTGGCCTGCGCGCGAAAGTCGCCGGAAACATAACCGACACGAATTTTGTCGCCGTTGTCCGGCCGCGCCACCGGCCCGCCGCGATGGTTCGCCGGAAACATCGCCGCGTTGTAAATCTCGGCGCATTTTTGCAGGCTGCGGTCCGAGGTGGCGACGCCCTGCCAGCCGAACGGTTCGGCCGACAGCTTGCCCGCAGCAATGTCGCTCTCGATCTCCGCGATCAGGCTGTCTGTTTCGCGCCAGTCGCAGGCCAGCATCCGCTGGTGCAGCAGGATGCCTTTGAGAAACGGATACGCGGGATTGAGTTTCCGTGCGGTCTCGTAGGCGCTTGCGGATTCGTCGTGCCGCTTGAGCTTGTGCAGGGTGAGGCCAGTGCCGGTCCAGCTGTCGGTAAAATCAGGCTTCAACGTCAGCGCCTGCCGATACGCCGCCAGCGCGTCGTCATAACGGGCGAGGCCAAACAGCGCGTTGCCCCGGTTGTGATGGGCCAGCGCATAGTTCGGCTGAAGTGCGATGGCCTTGTCGAAATCGGCAATCGCGGCCTGATAGTCCCTCAGGTCGTTATGGACCGTGCCGCGGTTGCTCCATGCTTCCGCATCGTCCGGCGCGACCGCCAGCATCTGGGTGAATCGCGCCAGCGCTTCGCTGGAACGGCCCAGCGCTTTCAGCGCCAGACCGTGGTTATAAAGCGCCGCCTGCGCATTCGGAGTGAGCTTCAACGCCGATTGCAGCAGCCGCTCGGCTTCCGCGTAGTGTCCAAGGCCGGTGAGAATCGCGCCCAGCATGCTCAAGCCAAGCGGATGCGCCGGTTGCTTGCGTAGCAGCTTGCGGAATGACTTCTCGGCATCGGACATCCGCCCGGCCTGAAAGAACGCCATCGCCTGTCTGAAAATGTCGTCGGTGGGAGCGGCCAAATCGATCTCGCAAGTGTAAGGACAGCGCCTTTTATCCGCACGGGATCGTGCGCGCCAGCCTCCGGCGGCGAGGCAACAGGCCGGATGGTTGCAAATCAGACAGGTCGGGGATCAGCGTTTGGCCTTGTCCACCACTTCGGTGGACGGGCGGTCGCTGCCTCGGGCGGTTTCCTCGCGCCAGTTGCCCTGGCCGTCCTCGAACTGGATCGCCTCGGTGCGGCCCGGCACGCGTTGTTCGGCCGCGGCGCGTTCGGCTGCGGCATGGGCGGCCTCATGGCTCGGAAATGTCTCCGAAAACACGTTGTTGAACTTGTAGGCCCAACCGCCATCGTGCTCGACCACTTCGTAAACAACCTTGACCATTCTGGCACCCTTAACGTCTGCGGCCTGATTGCCGATTGTTTTCAACGCACCAGCGCCCCGGAGCGTTCCGGCTCAAATCGCCTTCCGCACAGCGTATCGTCATCGTTGGAGCCTGTAACCTGTTGTATTAGTGTGGCTGCAGCGGAATCGCACAAACGGAAGACCCCGATGAACGAGGCGAATACCGATAAACTGCGCTCGCGCGGTATCCTGACCGTTGTTCTCATCGCTTTGCTGCTGGCATTGCTGCCGGTGGCGGTCTGGCTTGATCTGACTAATCTCGGGGAGGCGGCGCTGCGGCGGCAGGCCACCGATCTCAATTCGCTGGTGACC
>CALRLJ020000181.1:0-7537 GCA_943368635.1 Sediminibacterium ginsengisoli
GGGCGGCAAAGGCAAGACTATGCGAGTCGGAGACGTGACAGTACATAAGGTGATGCCCCAATGATTGCCCAGCTTAGCAAGAGCGAGCGCCAGCTCGCACTTTTCATTTTAGGCGTTGTGGCGGTTTTCGGACTGCTTATGGCTGTGGCCGGCCATGACGATCCGCTCGGCGTTCACGGCATTCTTGTCATGCTGCTGGCAGTTCTTGGCGTCTTTGGCGTTGGCTCCGGATATTTCGCGCCAGAGCCGAGTGCTGACCGGCTGGCCCTCTACTACGATGATCCGAGCAAGGTCGGCATTATCCTCGCCATGGTGTGGGTGGTGGCCGGTCTATTCGTTGGCGACTGGGTCGCGTGGCTTCTCGTCTATCCAGATCTCACCTTCGATGCCGGTTGGTCGAGCTTCGGGCGGCTTCGCCCGGTTCACACCTCCGGCGTGATTTTCGGGTTTGGCGGTAACGCGCTAATCGCAACATCGTTCTACGTTCTTCAGCGCACGACGCGCGCGCGATTGCCGGACCAGTTGGCTCCCTGGTTCGTGCTGTTCGGCTACAACATGTTCTGCATTATCGCGGCCACCGGTTACCTGATGGGCGTTACCCAGTCGAAGGAGTACGCGGAGCCGGAATGGTACGCGGATATCTGGCTGGTGATCGTTTGGGTTGCGTATTTCGTCATCTATATGCGCACGCTCGCCCGCCGCAAGGAGCCGCATATTTACGTCTCCAACTGGTACTACATGGCGTTCATTCTGGTCGTGGCGATCCTGCATATCGTCAACAATATCGCGATGCCTGTCTCGCTCGGTCACGCCAAGAGCTACTCGGCGTTTTCAGGTGTTCAGGATGCAATGACGCAGTGGTGGTATGGGCACAACGCGGTGGCCTTCTTCCTGACCTCCGGGTTCCTCGGCATGATGTACTACTACATGCCCGTTCGCGCCGGTCGCCCGATCTTCTCGTATCGGCTATCGATCATCAGCTTCTGGGGCATCACCTTCATGTATATGTGGGCTGGCTCCCACCATCTGCACTACACGGCGCTGCCGCACTGGGTCCAGACGCTCGGAATGACATTCTCCGTGATGTTGCTGGTCCCGTCGTGGGCGTCGGCGACCAATGCGCTGCTGACCCTGAACGGTGCATGGCACAAGGTTCGTGACGATGCGACGCTGCGGTTCATGATGGTAGCGGCCGTATTCTACGGTCTGTCAACATTCGAAGGCTCGTTCATGGCCATCCGCTCGGTGAACGCGCTGTCGCATTACACCGACTGGACCGTCGGTCACGTTCATGCCGGTGCGCTCGGCTGGGTTGCGATGATCACGTTCGGCTCGATCTATGCGTCGGTGCCGTGGCTTTGGAAGCGGGAGCGGATGTACTCGGACAAGCTGGTTGAAGCGCACTTCTGGCTAGCGCTTGCGGGAACGCTTGTTTACGTTTTTGCGATGTGGAATTCCGGGATCATCCAGGGCTTGATGTGGCGGACCTACAACGAGAGCGGAACGCTTGCCTATTCATTCGTCGATTCGCTTGTGGCCATGCGTCCCTACTACATCGCGCGCGCGATCGGGGGTCTGCTGTTCCTGATTGGCGGGGTGGTCGGCAGCTACAACATCTGGATGACGATCCGGACGCAGGCTCATCCTGCCGGAGAACGGCCGGGTGATCGTCCTGTCCACATTCCCGCGGGTGCTCCCGCGCTCCAGCCGGGAGAGTAGTGCACGATGTTCGGGTTTCATTATCGACTGGAACGCAAGACCGTCGGCTTCGTGCTAGCGATCATCGGTGTCGCCAGCATCGGCGGAGCGGTGGAAATCGCGCCACTGTTCACGATTCATCAGACGGTCGAGGCTGCGCCGAACATGCGTGTCTATACGCCGCTCGAGGTCGCTGGTCGCAACATCTACATCCGCGAAGGCTGCTACGCCTGCCACTCGCAAATGATCCGCACGCTGCGGGACGAAGTGGAGCGCTATGGCCCGTATTCGCTTGCAGTGGAGTCGAAATACGATCACCCGATGTTGTGGGGATCGAAGCGGACTGGGCCTGATATCGCGCGGCTCGGAGGCAAGTATTCGGACGATTGGCACGTCGCCCATCTCAATAATCCGCGGGACGTGGTGCAGGAATCGGTGATGCCGGCTTACGCATGGCTTGGGCGTACGTCGCTCCGGAGCGACGATCTTGGCCTGCATCTAAAGGCCTTGCGGAAAGTAGGCGTGCCGTACACTGATGAAATGATCGCGAATGCGACGTCGGATGCCTACGGACAGGCCGCGCCGGATTCGCCCAATGCGGAAGGCGTCACCAAACGTTACGGCGAGGCGACCAATGTGCGGGCTTTCGACGGCAAGCCGGGTGATTTGACGGAACTGGATGCGCTGGTGGCCTATCTGCAAATCCTCGGCAAACTGACCGACGTAGCGGCACAACAGCCGCCCGTCGCGGCGAAGAAATGAGGACGGTTATGGATCATGACATCGCCGTCTGGTTCTCGAAGTCGTTCGGTTTGTTCTATCTGATCGTGCTCTCGGTCATTATCCTCGTTTACGCTTTTTGGCCATCGAACAAGAAGCAGTTCGACGAGGCGGCGAAGTCCATTCTCGGCAACGAGGACAAGCCATATGAGGATAAGCCGAGCGAAGAGAAGTCACCTGAGGACAAATCATGGCAGTAGAAGAACGCGATCCTCATACCGGCTACCTGACGACCGGCCATGAATGGAGCGGCATCAAAGAACTGAACACGCCGGTCCCGCGCGTGGTTTATTTCTCGCTCATCGCAACCTTCATTTTTTCGGTTGTGTATTGGGTGTTGATGCCGGCGTGGCCGCTCGGCGTCACTTACACCAAGGGCCTGCTCGGTATCGATCAGCGCGACACCGTCGCGGATGATCTGAAGCAAGCCGCGCTCGAGCGCAGTGTCTGGACCAAGCGGGTGGAGACGGAGGGCTTCAAGGAGATCCAGACCGACCAACGGCTGATGGATGCGGTGAGGCTCACCGGCCGCACCCTGTTCGGCGATAACTGCGCCGGCTGCCACGGTGCAAACGCGCAGGGCGGCAAAGGATATCCAAGCCTGACTTCGTCGTCGTGGCTATGGGGTGGCGATCCGGAGACGATTGCCGAAACCATTCGCGTGGGCATCAACTCAGTTCATTCGGACACTCGAACATCGCAGATGATGGCGTTCGGCCGCGACAAGATGTTGAAGTCCGGCGAAGTCGATGATGTCGTGAACTATGTCCGCAGTCTGTCTAATCCTTCCGTTACCAAGGATGTACCGGTTGCGCGGATCGAAGCCGGCAAGAAAGTGTTCGCGGACAATTGCACCGCGTGTCATGGCGACGACGCCAAGGGCAAGGTAGATGTGGGCGCGCCGGATTTGACGGACAAGTTCTGGATCTATGGCGGAGACGCGCAGTCGATCACCAACAGCGTGTGGAACGGTCGCCAGGGTCATATGCCAAGCTGGGAACAGCGATTGTCACCGCTCGACCGCAAGATGCTTGCGCTCTACCTCGCCGACCTGAGGAGGGCGGCGCGATGAGCGATATTCAAACCACCCTGAAACCTGCGAAACCGAAAATCATGCTGTGGCTGCTGGTCGGCGCCGGCCTCTTGTTGGTGCTGCTCGCGAACTCTCATCTGGTGTACGTGGCGTTCGTCTCGCAGCCAGATTGCGTCCCGCACGTGCGGCAGGGCAAACTGGGTTCGGAAGGTGGGTTCAGCGCAGCGAAATCTGCGTGTACGCCGCGATGACCAAAACCGGGACACATTTGCAGCGAGGACGCTCATGAACACCATCCCAGCGATTGTTCCTCCTTTGCCGCGAGAAGAAACCTGGAATCGCCGCGTGTCGCCTGCGACGGCCTTTCGATGGCTCGCTGCGGGTTGGCAGGATTTCACGATGAGGCCCGCATCCAGCCTCAGCTACGGCTTTCTGGTCTTTTTGGTATCCGTGGGTGCCGTTGCATGCCTGATCGCCTTTGGCTGGGATTATATCCTGTTCCCTGCTTTCGCCGGCTTCATGGTTGTCGGGCCTGTTCTCGCGGTCGGTCTTTATGAAAAGAGCCGCCGCATTGCGGCCGGCGAGCCGATCAGCCTGTCCAGCATGATCTTCGTCAAGCCGAAATCCGGCGGGCAACTGCTTTTTGCGGGCGTGATGCTCTGTCTCTTGATGCTGTTGTGGATGCGAGCCGCTGTGATCATCTACGCGCTGTTTTTTGGCCTTCGTCCGTTTCAAGGTCTCGATCACATTGCGCCCATGCTGTTCACGACCCCGACCGGCTGGGCGATGCTGATCGTCGGCTGCCTGATCGGCGGTTTGTTCGCGGCGTTCTCCTTCGCCATCAGCGTGTTTGCGATTCCAATGCTTTTGAACGAGCGGGTCGATGCGCTGACTGCGATGGGAACTAGCATGGCGTTGGTTTGGCACAACCTGCCGGTGATGCTGTTCTGGGCCACCATCGTGTTGGCGCTGTTTCTTGTCAGTTTGGCGACGGGATTGCTCGCGATGATCGTCGTATTTCCGGTGTTGGGTCACGGAAGCTGGCACGCTTATCGAACCATGCGGCCGCGAGGCAAAGGTGTATAGCGTCGGGAGTTTTCGATGAGCTGTTGTGGCTCCGGTGTCGGATACCCGCAGATCGCGCCTGACCCATTGGCAGCCGGCGAGGAAGTCCGGCTTGCGAGCCGAGCGGTCGCCGACGGTGTTCGCCAGACCGATCTTTCGGTTCCGGGCATCCATTGCGGCGGCTGTATCCGGACTATTGAGTCGCTGCTCCGCGAGCTTGATGGCGTCGAGCAGGCGCGTGTCAATCTCTCCACCAAGCGCGTCACCGTCCGATGGCGCGCTGATGGCACACCGCCAGCCTTCATCGAAGCGCTAAGGGGCGCGGGCTATGACGCTCATCTCTTCGACATCGATGCGGACGAGAAAGACAGCACACTGTCCGAACTGGTGCGCGCACTGGCTGTGTCCGGCTTTGCAGCCAGCAACATCATGCTGCTGTCGGTGTCGATCTGGTCGGGTGCAGAACCCGAGACGCGGGACCTGTTTCACTGGATCTCCGCGCTAATCGCATTCCCGGCGCTCGCCTACTCCGGCCGGGTCTTCTTTCGCTCGGCGTGGCGCGCGCTGAAATATGGCCGCACCAACATGGATGTGCCAATTTCGTTGGGCGTTTTGCTGGCGTTCGGCATGAGCCTCTATGAGACGGTGCAGCGCGGTCCGCATGCTTATTTCGACGCTTCGATCTCGTTGCTGTTCTTCCTGCTGATCGGGCGAACTCTCGATCACATGATGCGAGACCGCGCCCGACTTGCCGTCAAGGGGCTGGCGCGTCTGGCGGCGCGTGGCGCGCTTGTTGTTCAGCCTGGAGGCACGCAGATCTATCTTCCGGTCAGCGAGATTCAGCCCGGCATGACGATCATGCTCGCAGCTGGCGAGCGCGTCCCTGTGGATGCGCGGGTCACGAAGGGCTTTTCCGATCTCGATGTATCGATTGTATCCGGGGAAAGCGCACCTCAACGGGCTTCACCTGGCGCGGTGCTGCGTGCAGGTACACTGAATCTGACAGGACCGCTCACCATTCAATCCACGGCGGCGGCCAAGGATTCGTTCCTGGCGGAAATGGTGCGGATGATGGAGGCCGCCGAGCAAGGCCGCTCGACCTATCGACGCATCGCCGACCGCGCAGCAGGGTTGTATGCGCCGGTGGTTCATCTGACGGCCTTTTTCACTCTGATCGGGTGGCTGGTCGCGACGGGCGACCTTCACCGTGCAGTCACCTGTGCAATCGCCGTTCTCATCATCACGTGCCCCTGCGCGCTCGGTCTTGCGGTGCCGATGGTGCAGGTCGTCGCTGCAAGGCGGCTGTTCGAGAACGGCATCATGCTGAAGGACGGCGGCGCGCTGGAGCGTCTCGCCGAGATCGATACCGTGGTGTTTGACAAGACAGGCACCTTGACACTTGGCAACCCGCGGCGGATCGATACCGGAGCCGTCGATGCGCAAACCCTGGCGATCGCCGCGGCTATCGCGTCGCATTCCCGTCATCCCTATTCGCGGGCGCTCGCCGCCACGCAATCGCTCAACTTGCCGGTGTCGTTCGAGGAAGTCTCCGAGCATCCCGGATCGGGACTGGAAGCGCGATCCGGCGCGTCGGCGTACCGTTTAGGTCGCGCCGGGTGGGCGTTGTCGCGCACCGGTGACATCTCTCCGGCATCCGAAGAGGCATCCGTCGTCCTTGCAAAGGATGGCAGGCGGCTGGCCGATTTTCACTTCGTTGATCGCCTGCGCGCCGATGCCGGGGAGGCGATAGCACGGCTGACTGCTGACGGATTCGCGGTCGAGGTGCTGTCCGGCGATAGGGAAGGGTCGGTTCGCGTGCTCGCTGCGGGTTTTGGAGTTCCGTATATTGCCGGTGTGCTGCCGGGCGACAAGGCCGAACACGTGATGTCGCTTTCGGCTTCGGGCCGGAAGGTTCTGATGGTGGGCGATGGGTTGAATGATACGCCTGCGTTAGCCGCGGCACATGCGTCGATGGCCCCGGCCTCCGCGGCTGACATTGGCCGCAACGTCGCTGACCTGGTCTTCCTGCACGAAAGTCTCTCCGCGGTGCCGCAGGCGATTGCTTTGGCTCGCGGGGCGGGCCATCTGGTGCGCCAAAATCTGGCGCTGGCGGTTCTTTACAATCTCGTGGCGGTGCCCATTGCCATCCTTGGCTATGTCACCCCACTGGTTGCCGCGGTGGCAATGTCGGGATCGTCAATCGTGGTTGTGGCGAACGCGCTGCGGTTGAAGGGGCGCCTAAAGGTGTCGCGCGCGCAGGCCGAAGCTCCCGCAGGCGGTGCTGCTGACCCCGTTATGCTGGAGACGGCGAAATGATGGATTATTTCTACTTGATTCCGATCGCCATCGGCATTGGCTTGACCGCGCTCGCCGCTTTCATGTGGTCGTTGAAAAGCGGTCAGTATGATGATCTTGACGGCGCCGCGGAGCGGGTTCTGTTCGAAGAAAGCGACGCTCCGATCCCGGCCGCCAGGCCGAAGCGTCAATAACCGCATGTGCATCAAGTCGCTTAAACTGCGCGGCTGTGCGTGGCCGAGGATCGTTCTAGATGGGCATCGAATGCAGATGCCACGCTGCGAACGAGAAATTCCGCGCCCTCGCTCAAGGAGATCCGGCCGTCCTCCATGACCACCGCGCCATCCGCGATTAGGCTTTCCAGCCGGGATCGATTGACGATGGCCGAGTCCGGATCCCGATTGTGCGATATGGCGATCCCGGACAGGTCCACGGCCATGTCGCACATGATGCGTTCGATGATGTCGGCGCGGAAGCGGTCGTCTCCGGTGAGCGCGTAGCCCTTTGCGGTCGCGAGCCGGTTCTTGGCGATGATCGCAAGATAGTCGCGGGTCGCGACCACGTTCTGCACGAAACCCTGCGGCATCCGGCCGATGGCGCTCGCGCCTAAGCCGATGAGCGTTTCGGCGGCATCGTCGGTATAGCCCTGGAAGTTTCGGTGCAGCC
>CALRLJ020000182.1:0-7531 GCA_943368635.1 Sediminibacterium ginsengisoli
ATTGCGCAAGCTCGTCGTCATCAGCCGCACCAGGCGGTCGAACACGATTTCGAGCATCGGAAGGCGTTCATACGACACCATCGCGGAATCGATGATGGCGCGGATGCCGGAGTTCTCGTCGATGTTGAGTTCGCCGTCGCTGAACCCGAGCAGGTTGTCGATTTCTTCCTGCGACAGAACGCGCTCGCCGCCGGCCTTGCCGATGTCGAGGGTGCGGCTGCCGTCATCGACCATCGCCGCCCACTGCTCGGCCATGGTCTCGGTCAGCGTATTGGCTTCAGCCTCCGCCGCAGCCGCAGCTGGATCTTCGGAGTCGAGCGCGCCTTCCCATTGGGCGGCTAGCGCATCCTGATCGACGTCATTATCGCCCGCAGACATGGTTTCAGCTTCCGTCCGTCACTGAATGACGATTTCCTTGAACAGCACAGCGTTCACCTGACTGGGGGAGATCGCGGCGTTAACACGGCGCGTCAGTTCTTCCTTCAGGCGGAAAAGCCCGACCGACCCGTTGAGATCGGCAGGACGCAGTTCGCGCATGTAGGTTTGAAACAAATCCGTCACCCGCGGCATGGTCGGCGTAATCTGCGCCAGCAACGGCTGGTCCTTGATCTCGAGCACGACCTTGACCTTGAGATACTGAATCCGCTCGCCCGGCGCATTCGCCAGGTTGACCAGCACCTCGGGCACATCGAGGAACACCGGCGGCTTCGGCGGCGGCGCGGCGGCGTGCACTTCCTTGGCGTGCCCGCGCATGAAGAAGAACCAGCCGCCACCGGCGAGCAGCAGCACGAGCACTGCGGCGCCGCCAATCATAAAGAGTTTGCGTTTGCTTTTCGGAGCAGCGCCTTCCGCGCCGCCCTCCTCGCCCTGATCGTCGTCTGCCATTGCCCCTACCCGCAGTCCTGCGATGGGCTCGATGCTGCCGAACTGGCTTTAAATGACGCGATACAAAGGCCGCCGGCGCGTGAGCGCCCTGTATCTGCACGTTAAGGACGCAATGGTTAACGGAACCTTTCTTTTGTCCTTCAACTGGGAAAATTTTGCCGAGGCAACATGGTCAACAAGAGGTTATTGCCCATGCCATGGGGCCCCTAAAAATAGTTAACAATATGAAATTGCTTGCATTTTCTGATTGGCATGCCTCTCGCATTGTAGATGGCGAACCGCAGCTTGGGAGAGCTTCAACGGTTCGTACGAGCCGCGTCAGGCCTTGGGAGAGGCAGGCCGCGGTTCAACAAGGGGAGATTGGCCGATGGAGAATACGCTTCTCGTCGCATTATCGCGGCAGATGTCGCTTGAGCGGCAGATCGACGTCATTGCCAACAACGTGGCGAACGTCAACACCAACGGTTTCAAGGCCAACAAGTCGCTGTTCGAGGAATACCTGAACACAGGCGCGCATGAGGACAACTTCTCAGTCAGCGATCGCCGCGTCAGCTTCGTCCAGGACCGCGCGGCCTATCACGATTTTTCGCAAGGCCCGTCGGAGAAAACCGGCAGCCCGCTCGATGTCGCCATCGACGGCAAGGGCTTCATCGCGGTGCAGACCCCGGCCGGTGAACGCTATACCCGCGACGGCTCATTCCAGATCAACGCCCAGGGCCAGCTCGTGACCACCGGCGGCAACATCGTCGCCGGCACAAACGGTCCAATCGTGTTCCAGCCGACCGACAAGGACATCGTGATCTCGAGCGACGGCACGATCACGGTGCGCGAAGGCATCGTGACCCAGTTCGACTCCATTCGCGGCAAGCTCAAGCTGGTGAAGTTCGACAACCCGCAGGGGCTGGTGAAGGAAGGCTCGAATCTTTACTCCGCGCCCGCCGGTAACGCCGCCCAGCCCGATCTCGCCTCGCGCTTCAATCAGGGTTTCGTTGAAAAATCCAACGTCAGCTCAGTTACCGAGATGACCCGCATGATGGAAGTCATGCGCACCTACCAGTCGGTGTCGTCGCTGATGCAGCAGCAGAGCGATCTCCGCAAAACCGCAATCCAGATGCTCGCCGACGTTCCGGCATAAGGAAACCGACCCATGCGCGCACTTTACACAGCAGCGACCGGAATGGCGGCCCAGGAACTCAACGTCCAGGTCATCTCCAACAATATCGCGAACCTGCGCACCACAGGCTACAAGAAGCAGCGCGCTCAGTTCCAGGATCTCATCTACGAACACGTCAAGCGCGTCGGCGCGCAAGCCTCCGATCAGGGCACCATTCTTCCCGTCGGCATCGACATCGGCGGCGGCGTCAAGACCGTCGGCACGCCGCGCCTGATGACGCAGGGCACGTTGTTGCCCACCGGCGGCGATCTCGACATCGCTATCCGCGGCGAAGGCTACTTCAAGATCCAGATGACCGACGGCACCTATGCCTATACGCGTGACGGTTCCTTCACTACCGACGGCACCGGCCGCGTGGTGACGGCGCAGGGCAACCCTGTCCAGCCGACGATCACAATCCCGCAGAATTCATCCGGCCTCACCATCAACGCGCAGGGTCAGGTTTCGGTGGTGACACCCGGCACGACAACGCCGACCATCGTCGGGCAACTCGGTCTGACGCGCTTCATCAACAAGTCGGGCCTGCAATCGATCGGCGACAACTTGTTCACCGACACGCCAGCCTCCGGCGCGCCGCAGGATGGTCTCGCCAACGCCGACGGCTTCGGCGACATGCAGCAGCGCAATCTCGAACAGGCCAACGTCGAAGTGGTTTCCGAAATCTCGGACCTGATCGCCGCCCAGCGCGCCTATGAGATGAACGCCAAGGTCGTCAGCGCCGCCGACCAGATGATGCAGGCCACCACCGGCATGTTCCGCTAAGGGAGAAAATCATGTTGCGCTCAACTCTCGCTGCTGCGGCCCTGCTTACCCTGGTGTCCAGCGCTGCTTTCGCCCAGCCGGAACAAGAAACGCTCGCAGCTCCTGTGCTGCGCGCGAACGTCATTGTCAGCAGCGACGTGGTCCGTATTGGCGACGTGGTGGAGAACGCCGGCACCGCCGCGCAAATCGCCATCTTCCGCGCCCCCGATCTCGGCACCACGGGATCGCTGCCAACGCAAAAGCTGCTGTCCGTATTGCGCGCTCATGAGGTGATCGGCGTCGAGACAAATGATCTCCGCGAGGTTTCCGTGACGCGATCCTCGCGTACCCTTGCCTCGAAGGAAGTCGAAAACCAGATCGCCCGCGTGCTCGAACGCCGCAACGGCCTCGGCGATGCCGCCAATATCGCGGTCACCTTCGATCGCGATCTGCGCGAGCTTCAACTCGATGCCGCCAACACCGGCGACATGCGCGCCACCAATGTGCGGTTCGATCCACGCAATGGCCGCTTCGATATCACATTCGACATTCCCAACGACGCCACCTACACGCCGACCAAGCTGCGCTTCACCGGCGTCGCGGTGGAAACCATGGAAGCCGCGGTGCTCACCCGCGCTGTCGAACGGAACGACATTCTGAGATCGTCCGACGTTGTCATCGAGCGGCGTCCGAAAACCGAACTCGGAAACGACGTTGTCCTGCGCGACCGCGCGGTCGGGATGCAGGCCCGGCGCCAGATGCGCGCCGGACAATCTTTGAAGCTGGCCGACCTCGGAAAACCGGATCTGGTGTCGCGCGACCAGCCCGTAACGGTGATCTATGAAGCGCCGGGCCTTTATCTCACCGGGCGTGGCAAGGCGCTCGACAGCGGCACCGAAGGCGATGTCGTTAACGTCGTCAACCTGCAATCGAAACGTACAATCCAGGGCACCGTGACCGGACCCGGCCAGGTCTCCATCGTCGTCCCGACGCCTCGCCTCACGACCGCAGCCCTCTCGACCAATCAAGCGCCAGCCGCTTCCGCTCCTGAATCCAGAAAAGCCGAGTAACAGTCATGTCGAAGTCCCACGTGTTCAATCGCCTCGTTGTCGCCGGCAGTCTGCTGGCACTCGGCACCATGGCCAGCGGCTGCTCGTCCCTCGATCGCCTCGCCGCGATCGGCGAAAAGCCGAAACTCTCGGCAATCGACAATCCGACGACGCAAGCGGGCTACAAGCCGGTGTCGATGCCGATGCCCGCGCCGCAACCGGCCTCCTTCAATCCGAACTCCCTGTGGCGGAACGGCTCGCGCGCCTTCTTCAAGGATCAGCGTGCGCATCAGATCGGTGACATTCTGACTGTGACCGTCAACATCACCGACAAGGCGAACATCGCCAACGAGACCCAGCGCAGCCGTGCCAACACCGAAAACTCCGGCGTGACCAGCTTCTTCGGTATCAACAAGATCCCCGGCACAAACGCTGCAATCCCTCCCGGCCGCATGCTGACGGCGGATTCCACGTCGTCGAGCGACGGCAAGGGATCGGTGAACCGGCAAGAAGCATTGCAGACAAACGTCGCCGCCGTGGTCACTCAGTTGCTGCCGAACGGCAACCTTGTGGTCGAAGGCAAGCAGGAAATCCGGGTCAACTACGAAGTCCGCGAACTGATCGTCGCGGGTATCGTCCGGCCGGAAGATATTCAGAGCGATAACACCATCGACTCCAGCAAGATCGCGCAGGCTCGTATCGCATACGGCGGCCGCGGCCAGATCACCGACGTGCAGCAGGCTCGCTTCGGCCAGCAGGCATTCGACATCCTGCTTCCGTTCTAAGCGCGTGACTCGGGCCTGATCCAACGCGAAGGCCCGCGTTCGAGCAAAGTAAAAACCCGCATACGAGAAGGAACCCACCGAATTCAAGAGACGGCTCCCACCGTCTTTCTCTCGAGCTCCCACACCAGGCCGCGAACCTAGGCGCAGCACGGTGTTCACGACGCGGCCTCTGTCAGCTCCCCTGACAGAGGCCGTGATCGTTTTGCAGTCTGTGTGAACAGGAATGGACCCGGCTCTTCTGTGGCCTGTGAACATCGGTTCATAAAAATCATGTCGTCAGATACGGAACGTTTGGCCGCCGCTTCTGTTCTATCCTCGCTTATTCAGAGGAGAGACAGAAATGAAGAAGTTTGGTTTTGTTATTGCGGCTGTTGCGGCGCTCGCCATCGCAGTCCCGTCAATCGCAAGCGCGCAGACCGTTGTGATCAAGACAGGCGATCGCGGAATGCATCGCGGTCATCATCACGGCGAGTATCGCGGCGCTCGCGCCCAGATGCATCGCCATCACGGCTGGCACCGTGGGCACAAGAAGGTAATCGTTATCAAGCGCGGTCATCATCATCATCGCTGATCGAAGTTCGCGGAAAATGGCCCCTGAAACGGGGCCATTTTCTTTGTAAATCCGCCCCTCGATCATAGAAACCGAAACGGCAGCCGTTTCGCCGATCGATCAAATGGCAAACGCAATAATGACTCTGAACCGGAACAGTGAAGAGCGGTTCAGCGCCGCGGCCCATAATTGCGGACACAGGTCGCGTTAAGTCCTGACGCGGCCGCCTGGCATTGCCGATAGCTGGTGTACTTGCAGTCACCCGGACCGGGTGAACTCTTCAGGCAATACCGGTAACCTCGCGCGTCGGCGCCGGTTGTTGCCATGAGCGAGGCGGCGGCGAGCACTGCCGCAGCAATCAAAAATGCTTTCACGATCTCCTCCTTATTTTGTTGCCGCTAACGCGCGAACAAAATGCATGTTCCGTAGCGAAACGAAAAAGCCCGATGACCTTTCGGTCACCGGGCTCAATTTCCGATTATCGCGGATGAAAAGCTATTCGTCGCGATAGACCTTCTCGCGCTTCTCGTGGCGTTCCTGCGCTTCGACCGACAGCGTCGCGATAGGGCGCGCTTCCAGCCGCTTCAGCGAGATCGGCTCACCGGTTTCTTCGCAGTACCCATAGGTATTGTCCTCGATCCGCTGCATGGCAGCATCGATCTTGGAAATGAGCTTGCGTTGACGGTCGCGCGCGCGAAGTTCGATGGCGCGATCGGTCTCTGACGACGCGCGGTCGGCAAGATCAGGATGATTGACGTTCTCTTCCTGAAGCTGCTGAAGCGTGGTCTTCGATTCCCGCAGGATCTCTTCCTTCCAGTCGAGCAGCTTCCGGCGGAAGTACTCCCGCTGGCGCTCATTCATGAAAGGCTCTTTTTCCGAGGGCTTGTAATTCTTCAACTTTTCCAAGTGCGGTCCATGTCGACGTACAAGGCGGGACGGAAAATGCCAGTCCGCGCGGCAGCTTATATAGCGACGGGTTGTGACAGACAATATCGCCTGCGGGACGGAAAACCGGGGAATCCACGCTTATTAGAGCCTTCCACAGGGAACCCTGCCCGGTCTGTCCGGCCAGACATGCACCCTGGCCCCGACGAGCGGGTCGGCCTTTATTGACCGGCTTTGGCGAGTTCGACTTCCACCCGCAGCTCGATTTCCGACAGAACCTGATCCAGTCCCGGATCGCCGGAGGTGGTTTTCAGGTCCGCCGCGGCAGTGCGCAGACGGGCGACGGTGCTCGAATCGAATGACCCGGCGAGCAGCCCGATCTTGAGGTCGTCGAGCACATCGAGCGCGGTCCGTCCGCGGGCAACCGAGCGACGGCGGCGTTCGGTGGAATCTTCTACACCCTGCATCGCCAGCAGCGCGTCGATTCCGCTGGTGGCTCGCGGCGGTGCAGCAGAGCGGGTCTCCGCCGTCGTACCGATGTCGCCAAGGGAAAAGGCTGTCGAGCCGGAGCGCCGCGCGCTTGACGACGGCGATGCCAGATTGGCTCCATTCGGTCCGTAAATTCGCATCGTGCTATCTCGCAACGGATTGGGACCACTGGCCAGACGCCGTGATTGGTCCACACCTCAAAGTGCCGGTTTATGGTTAACGAGAGGTAAACAACCCGGCAATTTATGCCGGATGCGGCAAGTTCAGCGCGCCGGTAAACCCGCCGCAATTCCCGCTTTCGAAAATTCTATAATTGAATCAGTTAATTACGCGCTGTCGCCTGCTGGCACGACCCTCGCATAGTTAATGCCGGACCAGTCCCGTGGGGAGCACGGAACAGGCCGCAAAGACCTCAGCGGGGAGCAGAGGATGTTTCGGATTTTTCAGGCAGCCTGCATGGCCATCGCCCTGCTGACCGCCTTTATCAGCGCCTTGGGTGCACCGGCCCACGCGACGTCGCGGATCAAGGATCTCGCGAACATCGAAGGCGTGCGCCAGAACCAGTTGATCGGCTACGGCCTCGTGGTCGGCCTCAACGGCACGGGCGATACCCTCAACAACATCCCCTTCACCAAGCAATCTCTGCAGGCGATGCTTGAGCGCATGGGGGTCAACATCCGCGGTTCCACCATCCGCACCGGCAACGTCGCCGCCGTCATGGTCACCGGCAACCTTCCCGCTTTCGGCACCCAAGGCACCCGCATGGACGTCACCGTGTCGGCGCTCGGCGACTCCAAGAGTCTCCAGGGCGGCACGCTGCTGGTCACCCCCCTGCTCGGTGCCGACGGCAACGTCTACGCAGTCGCGCAGGGTTCGCTGGCCATCGGCGGATTTTCGGCCGAGGGCGCTGCCGCCAGCGTCACCAAGGGCGTGCCGACCGTCGGCCGCATCGCCAATGGTGCAATCATCGAGC
>CALRLJ020000183.1:0-7510 GCA_943368635.1 Sediminibacterium ginsengisoli
TAGCACTCGGCATCGGGCCAGTGGGAATCGCATTTTTTGTCTGGGACATCGGCATGAAGCGCGGGGACATCCGCGTGCTGGGCGCTGCGTCCTATGCCACGCCGTTGCTGTCGACCGCATTTCTGATTGTTGCGGGGTTCGCCAAGCCGACGGCGACACTGGCCATTGCGGCGGCCCTGATCGCGGGCGGTGGATTGATCGCAGCGAAGGACATGATTGTCAGAAAACAGGCATGATCCCGAAAAGTGGAAACCGGTTTTCGGACAAGATCATGCCAACTCAATGAAGTTTAAGCCGGCGACCAGCCCGGCGGTGCCAGCTCGAATTTCGCGAAGTCGAATCCGGGCGCGACCGTGCAACCGACCAGCGTCCAGTCGCCGATGCTCTCGGCAGCCTGCCATGCATGGGCCGGGACGACGGCCTGAGGCTGTTCACCGGCAATGAGATTCGCCCCGAGTTGGATCGCTTGTTGGCCATTGCTGTCGGCGATCCGCAGCGTCAATGCACTGCCGGCATAGTAGTGCCAGATCTCCACGGCATCGACGCGGTGCCAGTGCGATCGCTCGCCACGGGCGAGCAGAAAATAGATCGCGGTCGATGCCGGGCGGCCGCCATCGATGGCGTGCGGATCGCGAAATGTCTCGCGGTAGTGCCCGCCTTCCGGATGCGGCTTCAGTCCAAGCCGGGCGATGATCTCGCGCGCGGTCGAAGTCGCGCCGATGTTCGTCATGCCTTGTTCTTGCGCTCGCGCAATTCGCCGAACACGTCCGCAGGGCTTTTGCCCGCGAAGCCGACGGCTGCGGCGACGGAGGGGACATCCGCGCGCAGAAATGTGTTGGCTTCCTTCTCATCGCGGATCAGCGTCGGAATTGTCGGCTGGTTCGCCGCGCGCAGTCTAGCGACCTCCTCGGCGCGGGCTTTCAGCGCCGGGTTGTTCGGCTCGATGCCGAGAGCGAACTTGACGTTGGAGGCGGTGTATTCGTGGCCGCAATAAACCCGCATGTCGTTCGGCAACGCCCGCAGCTTCAGCAGCGAATCCCACATCATCGGATAGGTGCCCTCGAAAACGCGGCCACAGCCGATCGAGAACAGCGTATCGGCGCAGAACAGCGCGCGGTCTTCGTCGAACACGTAGCTGATGTGATCGAGGGTGTGGCCCGGCGTTTCCAGCACGCGGGCGCTCAGGTTGCCGACCTTCACGGTGGCGCCTTCCTTGACGCGTTCGTCAACGAGTGCAATCGCCGCCGCCTTGTCGTGCGGTGCGACCACCCGGCAGTTATACTTGTCCTTGAGTTCGGCGATTCCCCCGACATGATCCACATGGTGATGGGTGACCAGAATATCGGTCAGGGTCCAGCCCTCGCGCTGCAGCGCCTTGATAATCGGGCCGGCTTCCGGCGCATCAATCGAGGCGGTGGCCTTGGTGACCGGATCGTGAATGAGATAGCCGAAATTATCGGACAGGCAGGGAAATAAGCGAATCTCGGCGGCCATGACGTCTCCATTCATCGAGGATCGCTCACGTTACCACGCCCTTATCCGCGAGTGAAATGCGTTAACGCTGGCCGCGGGATCGCCTCGCCGTGGATGTATGCTGCTGTTCCTCGTGGTAGGGTAGTGCCATGACAATCGACGTGATCGATCTTCGCAATTTCTATTCGCAACGTCTCGGGGCCGTGGCGCGGCGGTTGATCAATCGCGGCATTCAGCAGCACTGGCCGCATGCGGACGGCCTGCGCGTCGCGGGGCTTGGTTATACCACGCCGTATCTCGGGCTGTTTCGCGAGGACGCCGAGCGTTGTATCGCGTTGATGCCCGCTGCCCAGGGCGTTCTCAAATGGCCGACAGCGCGTCCCACCCTATCAACGCTGGTCGATGAGTTTTCGTTGCCGCTGGGAGATGCCGCGGTCGATCGCATCCTGCTGGTTCACGCGCTGGAAATATCTGACGATCCGGAAGGACTTTTGCGCGAGGTGTGGCGGGTGCTTGCGCCGTCAGGGCGGATGATGGCGATCATTCCTAATCGCCGCGGCGTCTGGACCCGCACCGACAATACGCCGTTCGGCCACGGCCGACCCTATTCGCGGTCGCAGATTACGCAATTGCTGCGGCAGACCTGGTTCACGCCGACCGCATGGGGCGAGGCGTTGTTCGTGCCGCCGTTCCAGGGCGGATGGGTGCTGCGGTCCGCGATGGCCTGGGAGCGGATGAGTGCTGCGGTGTCATCCCCGTTCGCCGGCGTTCATATCGTAGAAGCGTCGAAGCAGGTTTATCGCGCGATCCCGGCCCATCGCGAGCGCACGCGCCTCATTCCGTCGATGCCGCCGGTTCTGGTGCCAACACCGACGCGGCGTGACGATTGGCCCGTGACCCGCTGAACTGGTTGATTAAGAAGGCTGAATGAAAAGGCCCGCCTGAGCGGTGCTCAAGCGGGCCATCACATCAGATTGAAAGCAGTTTATTCGCCGGCTGAATTGAAGTCTTCCGCCGGAGGCTGCGCGGCCTGACCTTCGGGACGCGGACCGGGCGGACGGCGACGGCGGCGATGACCGAAGCGTTCGCCATTCTGGTTGCCATTGGCATCTGCGCTGTTTCCGGCGGGTTGCGGTTGCGCGCCACCGGTAATGAAGGACGGAAGACGATCGACCTGATCGCCTTCGGCCGGCTGCGCCTGAGGCTGCTGCGAACGGTTGTCGCGGTCGCGGAAGTTCTGCTCACGCGGCTGCTGCTGTTCGCGCGGGAACGGCTGCTGCTCGCGCGGTTGGAACTGCGGTTGCGGCTGAGGCTGATGTCCAGGTGCGAAGCCGGGTTCGGCGCCGAAGTTTGAGTAGCTGTCGCTGTCGTCGCCGCTCTCGTCCATCGCATCGCCATCGGCGCGTGGCATCTGCGGCTGCTGTTGTGGCTGGCTCTGGCGGAACTGTTCCTGCGCCGCCGCGATCAGGCGGAAATAGTGTTCGGCGTGCTGGTAATAATTTTCGGCGGCAACCGGATCGCCCGATGAGCGTGCGTCGCGCGCGAGCTGAACGTATTTCTCTGCGACATGAGAGGCCGTGCCGCGAATTTTGATGTCCGGTCCGTTGGACTCGAAAACCCGCGTCATCGGGTTCTGGCCGCGCCGGTTGTTGTTATTGTTATTATTGCTGTTGTTATTGTTGTTCCGGCTGCGCATGCGCTTGTTGTTGTTCGGGCCGTTTCTCATGTGGTGCCTTTTACCGATTCTGGATCGTGGTGATTGATGTTCGGACACGGCGCAATGCATTCGCGCAGGCGGCGATACCGTAAATATTCAGACCGTAGTTGCCGTAGTTCGCGTTCAACAAGGACGCGTTCTCCAAATGCCCGAAGGCAATGTGCCGTCTGGGCCGGATCAGCCTGAGCAAACAGGCTTGTTGTTTTGCAGTTGAGTGTACAAACGCAATATCAGGCTTTCGTTTGCTTCGCGGTCTCAAGCAGCGCAGCTCTTTCAGCCTTCGCGCTCGTCATGACCTGCCTTTTTGGAACCTTTTCCTCGGCGGGCGTCTCTCACGAGACTTCTGGCTTCACCCCGTCATTCCTTAACGGGGGCCACGACCCTGAACCGATGTTGTGGCCGGAACGTAGTCGCTCCGGGGCAATATTCCAAGAGGTTTTTTCTGGTCCGTGTACCCTTTAAAACGCCGTTTTTCGCCCCACGACGGCGCGATAAATACCGCCAAGATCGGCCTTGGGCGAGGCGGAAAGGGTTAATCCTGCCGCGCGCATCAATGCGCTCACCTGAGCGCTTTGATCGTGTCCGACCTCGAAGATCAGAACACCGTCAGGAGCGAGCAGGGCCGCGGCCTGAGGCGTGATCGCACGGTAGGCATCGAGACCGTCGGCGCCGCCGTCAAGCGCCAGGCGGGGGTCGTGGTCGCGGACATCGCGGTCGAGCATGGCGATGTCGGCGGAGCGGATGTAGGGCGGATTCGACACGATCAGATCGAACGGACCGGAGAGCGCCGCGGCATAATCGCATTGCACGAACGCAGCCCGGCCGGCGAGGCCGAGCCGCTGCGCGTTCAGTCCGGCTGTGTCCAGCGCAGCCTCGCTGATATCGGTGCCGATCCCCGTGGCTTCGGCAAGCTCCGAGAGCAGCGCCAGCAGGATTGCGCCGGACCCTGTGCCGATGTCGGCGATACGAATGTTCGTGACGCTGGATTTGGCGCGGAGACTTTCAAGCGCGGCTTCGACAATCGTCTCGGTATCGGGGCGCGGAATCAGGGTGGCATCCGAGAGGAGAAGATCGAGGCCCCAGAATTCCTTCCTGCCGAGAATGCGTGCGACCGGCTCGTGCGTCATCCGCCGCTGCGCGAAAGAAGCGATGGCCTTATCTTCGTCAGCCGTGACCTGACGCGAGGCCTGCGTGGCAAGGCCGGCATGGTCGAGATCGAGCGCTGCACCGATCAGCAGCCGCGCGTCGAGATCCGGCGATTCGATGCCGCTTGCCTTGAAGTGCGCTGCCAGCGCACGCCGCGCTGTCTCAATGGTCAATCCGGCGAAAGAGCCGGGCGCGCTCACGACGCGTTGCCCTGTTCGGCGAGCTGCGCGGCCTGATGTTCTGTGGTCAGTGCATCGACCAGCTCGTTCAAGGCGTCGCCCGCGATCACCTGTGGCAACTTGTAGAGCGTGAGATTGATGCGGTGATCGGTGACGCGGCCTTGCGGGAAATTGTAGGTCCGGATGCGCTCGGAGCGGTCGCCGGAGCCGACCTGGCCCTTCCGGTCGGCTGAACGTGTCGCGTCGATGCGTTGTCGCTCGGCGTCATAGATGCGCGAGCGCAGGATGTTCATCGCACTGGCGCGGTTCTTATGCTGCGAACGGCTGTCCTGCATCATGACGACGGTACCCGTCGGAATATGCGTGATGCGGATCGCGGACTCGGTTTTATTGACGTGCTGACCGCCCGCGCCCTGCGCGCGCATGGTCTCAATTCGCAAATCGTCATTCTTGATGACGACATCGACTTCTTCTGGTTCCGGCAGCACCGCTACCGTCGCCGCGGACGTATGAATGCGGCCTTGGGTCTCGGTATCTGGCACACGCTGCACGCGATGTACGCCGGATTCGAATTTCAGTCTGGCGTAAGCGCCGCGGCCCTGCACCTCGGCGATGATTTCCTTGTAGCCGCCCATGGTGCCCTCGGAGGCCGAGATCAGATCGACCTTCCAACCCTGCAACGACGCGAAGCGCTCGTACATGCGGAACAGGTCGCCGGCGAACAGCGAGGCTTCGTCGCCGCCGGTGCCGGCGCGAATTTCGAGCACGACGTTGCGCTCGTCCATCGCGTCCTTGGGCAGCAGGGCGACACGAATATCCTGCGCCAGTTCATCGCGGCGCGCTTCAAGCTGCGGCCGTTCGCCTTCTGCCATCGCCCGCATGTCGGGCTCCGTGGAGGCGTCGGAGATCAGTGCATCGATGCCGCTGATTTCATCGGCGGCTGCGCGATACGCCTTCACGGCATCGACCACCGGCGTCAACTCGCTCAATTCTCGGGTGATGCGGACATAGGTTTCCGAGTTCACCTGGCCGAGCAATTCGGCTTCAAGCGAGGCGTGACGCGCCAGCAACGTATCGAGTTTGGCTTCGGGCAGCGTGGTCATGGGTATCGATCGATCAGGGGTGAATTCAAAGGCGGCTTCGGACGTGTCCGGAAGCGTCGCTACAACGCAAGCCCTTCGGCTTCGGCGAATTCCATCAGCTTGCTGCGGATCGAGACGCTTCCGGCCGGCGCATCGAGCAGCGGCGCGATCATGGCTTCGGCTTTCTTGGCGTCGAGATCGAGAATCAGCGCTTTCACCGGGCCATGCGCGGTTGCAGACAAAGAAAGCGAGCGATAGCCGAGCGCGATCAGCGTCAATGCGCCGAGCGGCTGCGAGGCCATCTCGCCGCACAGCGAGACGGATTTTCCGGCGGCATTGGCTTTTCTTGCGATGTCGCGCAGGGCGCGAAGGATCGGTGCGGACAGCGTATCGAAGCGATCGGTGACGCGCGAGTTGCCGCGGTCGACGGCAAAGAGAAACTGGAACAGGTCGTTCGAGCCGACCGAGATGAAATCGACGCGCTTGAGCAGTTCGTCCATCTGATAGAGCAGCGCAGGCACCTCGACCATGGTGCCGACATCGACGCGTTCAGGCAGCGTGTGTCCGTGCTGGCGCAGATAAGTCAGTTCGCGCTCAATCACGAGCTTGGCCTGATCGAATTCATCGACCTGCGAAATCATCGGAAACATCACGCGCAGATAGCGTCCGGATGCGGCGCGCAGCAGTGCGCGGATCTGTCCGCGCAATAATCCCGGCCGATCAAGACCGAGCCGGATCGCGCGCCAGCCGAGTGCCGGATTTTCCTCGACGATTGTATCCATGTACGGCAGCGCCTTGTCGCCGCCGATGTCGAGGGTGCGGAACGTCACCGGTTTGTCGCCAGCCGCATCCAGCACCGAACGATACAGCGCAAGCTGTTCGCTGGTGCGCGGCAGGCTCTGGCCGACCATGAACTGCAATTCGGTACGGAACAGTCCGATGCCGGACGAGCCGGTATCATCGATGTGAGGCAGGTCGATGATGAGGCCTGCGTTGATCATCAGATCGACGGGCTGGCCATCTTTGGTGACGCAAGGCTTGTCGCGCAGTTCACGGTACTGTTCCTGACGGCGTGCGCGGAAACGAACCCGCTCGGCATAAGCCGACTGGATTTCCTGCGACGGGCGGATGTAGATCGAACCCGAGGTGCCGTCGACAATGATCGCATCGCCGGGATCGGCGATGCCCGCTGCGTTCGGCACCTCACCGACAGCAGGAATGCCGAGCGCGCGCGCGACGATCGACACATGCGAATTGGCGGTGCCTTCTTCCAGCACCAGACCGCGCAGCCGCTTGCGGTCATAGTCGAGCAGCGCCGCCGGACCCATCGAACGAGCGATCAGGATGGCGTTGTCCGGCAATTGTTCGCGCGACGGCGCGTGATCCTGCCCGACCAGCTGCCGCATCAGGCGGTGGCCGAGGTCTTCAAGATCGTGCAGCCGGTCGCGCAGATAGGGATCGGTGGAGCGCAGCATGCGGGCGCGGGTATCAGACTGGACACGTTCGACAGCGGCTTCCGCGGTCAGGCCTGTCGCGACCGCCTCGTGCAGTTTGTGCTGCCAGCCCTGGTCGTTGGCGAACATGCGATAGGCTTCGAGCACGTCGCGATGCTCGCCGCCTTCGGCCACGTCGCCGCGCTCCAGCATCCGGTCGAGATCGGCGCGCAGTTTCAGGATCGCGGTGTCCAGCCGCTTGAGTTCCTTCGGTAGGTCTTCGGCGATGTAGTTGGTGATAACGACGCGCGGCTCGTGCAGCACGACGTGACCGAGCGCGATACCGTCCGAAAGGACCGCGCCGGTCTTGTGCAGCGAGTGGCGCGCTGCGGGTTCCGCACCGGGCCGCGCGATGGACGACAATTCGCCCGACGCGATCATTTCTGCGAGCACCATTGCGGTGGTCTGCAGCGCTTCGAC
>CALRLJ020000184.1:0-7380 GCA_943368635.1 Sediminibacterium ginsengisoli
CCCAGCGGTCGCCGGAATAACGCGACCACGGCGTACCAGTCGGCCAGCCCGCCGATCGTCGCGGCCTCCGCGAACGCCGCGAGAAACCCGAATCCTGGATGCGTGCGCTCCATCATTTTCGCAATCACGAGCACGACAACGCAGCCCACGAGCACGAGCGTCGCCAGCATCTTGACCCGGCGCAGTTCGGCGGCGCGCGCAATGTCGCCCGCATCCGCGATCAGCACGAATTTTTCCGTATTTGCCATGATCGATCCCGGTCAACCGACATTGCAACGCGAACCCGCTCCCGTCAAAGGAGCAGGTTTGCGGCAAACAAAGGCCCGCACGAGGCGGGCCTTTGATCGTCGAATTGTGAGATAAGTCTTAGGCGGTTTTGACGGAAGCCGCGACCTTCGAGAAGTTGTCCTGAGCGGTCTTCGCACCGTCGGCGATCAGCTTGCCGAAGTATTCGGTGGTTGCCTTGGCGCGGGCCATCACGACTTCGCCCTGGGCGCGGAGCAGATCGCCCTGGATCGTCACAGCTTCGTTCAGCGACTTGGCCGAAGCCAGCTTGTCGATGCCTGCGAACAGCGCCTGCGCGTCGTCATAGGCAGCCTGCTGGATGTTGCGGGAGATCTTGGCGGTCTCGCTGACCGAACCGGCAAATGCGGTCTCGATCGCCGAGGTCACCTTTTCCGAACCGGTGTGGATTTCAGCAGCGCGGTCCTTGGCAGTGCCGGCAGCCTTCTTCACAAACTCACGAGCAGCTTCAGGAACTTCCATGTTCTGGAAATTCTTGAGCGCGTCGGTGACAGGCGCGAAAGCGGTCTTGACGGTGTTCAGCACGGACTCAGCGTTGAAAGAATTGGTCATGGTCGTCTCCATCCTCAGGGTTTGAGCTATGGGCTCACCCCGTCCGGAATGGCCCGGGGCAAGGTCGTTATGCCAAAGTCTATGACGCGATGCAACATGAATGTTGCATCGCGTCATCACGAACCCGTGGTAGATTAAATATGTATTATTTCAATATCTTAACCAACAGCCTCAGTGACACCATAGGCTTCGAGCTGGGCGCGAACCTTGGAAACATTGTGGCCGAGAACCACAATGTCATGGGTTTTCCCGGCCAGATCCCTCACCTGATCGTGCAGCAAGGCCTCTGCCTTGAAGCCGAGGCTCTCGAACAGCGCGATAGCGCCGGTCTGATCGACGGTCATCTGGGCGACGATCTTCTCCAGCCCCGATCCCAGCGCCAGCGCAAACGTTTCCTGCGATAGCGCCCGGCCTACCCCGAGACCACGGACGTCCTTGGACACCACCATGCGGATTTCGCCTACATGCGGCGACCACGACAGCAGATCGCGCACGATCGTGCCGCAACCGACCACCGCACTGCCCTTCACTGCGAGCAGGCTGACCAAACCGCCTCGCTCGATTTCCTTGATCCACGCGGAAAGCACCTTCGGTTCGCTGATGTTGCGTGGAATGAACAGCAGGTCGTGAACTGGCAGCTTCTGCGCGAACGCAAGGACTGCGGCCTCGTCCGCCGCAGTCATATGGCGAAACTCGATTTCACCGCCTTCGGTCATGACACGGCGCGGATAGGAACGGACTTCAGTGCTGTTCATGTTGATCGCTCACTTAACCAGGAATCGAGTTTGGGCCAAAGGCGCTTGATCGCATTCGCACCGGCGACAAGGCTGACATGGCCACCCTTGAGAATAACTTCGGTCTTGTCAGTCGATCCGATCTTCGCGATCAGATGCTTCGCCGCGTCGTAAGGCACGATGTGATCGTGTTCGGCAACTGCGTGCAGCACCGGCACCGTGATCTTGGAAATATCCGCAGGCCGCCCGCCAACGGTCATCGTGCCGTTGAACAGCTTGTTGTCCCACATCAAATCCTTTGTGGTAGTCCGAAAATACTCACCCGCCAGTGGCAGCGTGTCTTGTGCCCAGCGGTCGAACATCCGGTAGGATTTCACAAACTCGTCGTTCCAGATGTTTTCCCAGAGCTGGATCTGCCCCACGGCGCGCGACGCAGGCCGTAACATTTCAAACGATGACAGGATCATTTCAGGCGGTACGTTGCCGACGCTGTCGACCAATTGATCCACATCGAAATAGCGCCGATCGGAAAAATTCTGAAACAGCTTCATCTGCCGAAAATCGATCGGCGTGGTGAAGCAGACCAGATTCTTCATCGGGCCGTCGTGGAAGATCGAACCGTAAAGCAGCGACAGCACGCCGCCGAAACAATAGCCGATCACATTGACGTCGGTTTCGCCGGAATCTTCCTGAACACGCCGGATGCAATCGGGGATAAAGCCGAGCACGTAGTCTTCCATCCGCAACGATTTTTCTTCAGGCCGCGGCGCGCTCCAGTCGAGCATATAGACATCGAATCCTTTCTTGAGCAGGAATTCGATGAAACTCTGGCCCGGCACCATATCGAGGATGTAACCGCGATTGGTCGTTGCCATCACGATCAAGATCGGGATGCGATAGATTTCATCCGCCTGCGGCCGATAGTGATAGAGATTCATCGTGCCTTTTGAATGGATGATGTCTTTCGGCGTCGAGCCGAGCGCAGGACCGGACGACGCGAAATACTCCACGCCCTTGATGCTGCGCTGAATCGCACGCTGGACTTCCGACTGGATGCGTTCACCAACCTGGGCGACATCCGGCAGCAGGCTCGCATTTGCTGGCGCGTTCATGGCGTACCTCCTCCGGTCGCGGACGGCGGCTGCTTGGTACGCGGCGGCTTCGGCGCAGCCAGCCCGTTACCTTGCGACGCGACGTCGGCGTGAACCCGATTCAGCAACGCCCTGATCTCGTTCAACTGGCTTTCGATCGATTGCAAACGTTCACCCATGCTGACCATCTGCGCGCGGCTGGGCAGATTCATGCTGACCAGATAGCGCTCCATCAGATCGCCGACGGTTTTCTGCGCGCCGACCGAAGCGCCGGTGAGCTGGTGAGTGACTTTGCTGAATTGCTCCGACCCCATGACCTGATTGGCCATGGCGTTGAACCCCTTCTCCATCTCGGCAAGCATGGTGTGCCACACCTGCACCGGGTCGGTCGGCTTGTCGGACATATCTGGCGCCCCTCCGGAAGCGTTAACGAATGACCGTTGAACCGGCCTTTTTAGCCATTCCATACCGTTGCGGGACTGGGGTCAACATAAACGGGCATGACGTCGCGCCCACCTTCTGCGAGGCTCAAAAGCGTGCCATAGGGTATTAACTTCATTCATTTCGAGGGACGCCGCCGTGAACGCACACCAGCCGCCGCAGATGGCCAAGGCCAACGGGATCGAGCTTTGTTACGAAATCTTCGGCGCACCTGACGCGGAACCGCTGGTCCTTATTATGGGCCTCGGCGCGCAGATGATCCTTTGGGATGACGAATTCTGCCAGGATCTGGCAGGCCGCGGCCTCCGCGTCATTCGCTTCGACAACCGCGACATCGGAAAATCCACTAAAATGTCCGGGGGCAAGCCGCTGCGGCCGCTCGAGCTACTGAAGCTCAAGATTTTCAAGATCGCGCCGGAAGCGCCTTACAAACTATGGGACATGGCCAGCGATGTCGTGGGCTTGCTCGATGCACTTGGCATCAAGAAGGCACATATCGTCGGCGCATCGATGGGCGGAATGATCGCGCAGGAAATCGCGATGCAACATCCTGACAGGGTATTGTCGCTAACATCGATCATGTCCTCGACCGGCAATCCGAAATTGCCGCCGCCGACCCGCGAGGCATCCGCGATGCTGCTCGCGCCTCCACCTACCAGTAAGGAGGAATACCTTGATCGTTTCGGCAAGACCTGGAAGATCCTGCGCGGTGGAAGCTTCCCGCTTGACGAGGCAAAGGATCTCGATCGCGCAGAGCGCACTTACGCACGCGGACTCAATCCAGCAGGTGTCGGGCGACAACTGCGCGCGATTCTCGCCTCAGGTAACCGCAAGGACCGGCTCGGTTCGCTCAAGATATCGACGCTCGTGATTCACGGCACCATCGATCCGCTGGTGCGTGTGGAAGCCGGCAAGGACACGGCTGCGTCGATTCCCGGCGCCAAGCTCCTGCTGATCGATGGCATGGGCCACGCGTTGCCGATCCCGATGTGGCCGGCGATCATCGGCGCCATCGCCGAACATGCGCGAGCCACGCGCGCAAAGTAGCGCGCGCTAACTCCCCGCCCACACGTCAAGTACGTAACGGTTCTGCGTGCCCATCGCATCAATCCACTGTGCGGCGGCCGTCTCATCGGCTCCGGCTCGCTCGCGGTAGATCGTTGTCAGCACGCGCTTAACGTCGGGCTCCATTTTGCCGCCGTCACCGCACACGTAAATGATCGCGCCGGCTTCTATCAGCTTCCAGACCTTGTCCTTCTGGGCTGCGATCAAATCCTGCACGTAACTCTTCGGCGTGTCCGCGCGCGAGAACGCGACATGCAGTTCGGTGATGCCCTGATCAGCAAAACCTTTCAGTTCATCTGCGTAGAGAAAGTCCTGTTCGGGATGACGGCAGCCAAAAAACAACATCGAAGGGCCGAGCGACTGGCCCTTGGCCTTCATTGCGGCGCGCTCCTGCAGGAAGCCGCGGAACGGCGCCAGTCCCGTACCAGGTCCAACCATGATGATCGGCGTCGATGCTTTCTCCGGCAGGCGGAAACCCGCCTTGGTTTCACGAATAACGGCATAGACCACATCGCCCGGACGGCGGCTGGAGAGATAGTTCGAGCAGACGCCCTTGTAGATGCCGCGCCCGGAGATTGCAGCGGCCTCGACCACGCCGACGGTTACGCTGCATTTCGCATTGCCCGCCACCGCAGGCGACGACGAAATCGAATAGTAACGCGGTGCCAGCAGCGACAGCATTTCCAGATAGGTATGGAACGGCAATTCGCACGCCGGATACTCTTCCATCAGATTGTAGACCGACTTGCGCTTGGCAAGAATCTCGGACCGATAAAGCTCGGTTGAGGCAGGATCGTCACCGATCAACGCCTCCAGTTTCGGCTTGGTCATCGGGCAACGCGTATGCTCCGACATGATCTGGATCTGCTTGCGGGTCGCCACCTGCTGCAATTCCACGAACTCACCGAGCAAGCGGCCAACCGACACAGCATTATCGACCGGAAGCTGCGCGCGGCGGCCTGTCGCCACCTGTAACCGCACCTGATCGGTGGGAAGGAAGCCGAAACGCCGCGCAACGGCATCCACCAGCGCCGGCGCATTACGCGGCACAACGCTGAGGTGATCGCCGACGCGATAGCTGACGCCATCGGGCAGTTCCACCTCGATATGCCGCGTGGAGCGCGCCGATGGATTGGCGCCGGATTTGTTCTGCAACTCGTCGTTGACCAGAAGCTTGACTGGAACCGCACCGCCAGAGGCGGCAATCGTGTTGACAGCACTGTGCGCCACCGGCTCGATCTTGTAGAGCGGCTCGTCATTGGCTTCGCGGGTAAAGCCCGTATCGATGCTGAACTCCTTCACCGCGATTTCGCGCACCGACTTGAACCATTTCTCGAACTGCCCATCGAGATCATCGCGGGCATCGCCCTCGCCGCGCGCGACGGCAGGTGTCGCACCATGGGCCGCAAGCCGCTCATCGATCATGCGCGGAATCGACTGATAGGTCGCAAGCCAGTCGCTGTTGCCGCAGCCGAACACACCATAACGGACGCCCTTGAACGCATCCTTCGGCAGATCGCCGCTGATCCATTTAACGAACTGCGTGGCGTTGTCCGGCGGCGCGCCGTTATAGGAAGCGCAGAAAATGATGACGCCGCCCTGATCGCTCAGATTGCCGACATAGTCGTCGAGAGGCGCGAGCTTGGTCGCAAAGCCATTGACCTCCGCCAGATCCGCGACGCGATGTGCGAGATCTTCCGCCGTGCCGAGATTTGACCCATAGAGAATAAGCAGCGGCGTGTTGTGACCAGGACGAACCCGCGCCGGCGCAGCAGTTCCGGACGTGTTAGCGACTGCGGTTCCCGGACGGTTGGCAACGATGGTCCGGTCCTTGTCCGAACGCGCACGCACCTTGATCTTGAAACCGTCGGGCTTGATGGTCAGCGTTTCCTTCAGCACCATTTGGTAGCGCTCGTGATCGACCAGCTTGAAACGCTGAAGGATCATGCCGAGCGCCAATGCAGCCTCGTGCATCGCGAAACCACGACCAATGCAGGCGCGCTGGCCGTTGCCGAATGGCTTCCAGGCGTTGGGCGGACGCTTGGTCTCCGCCTCGCGGCTGAAATTTTCGGGATCGAAGACATCCGGGTTTGGACCCCACACCGAAGGATCGCGATGCAGCGCCATCACCAGCACCGTCACGAAGGTGCCTTTCCGCAATTTATACTTGCCGCCGATGGTCTCGTCCTTCAACGGCGAGACGCCGTAAGCAGGCGCTGGCGGCCACATCCGCAGGGATTCTTTCAGAATCTGCGAAATGTAATGGAGTTGCGTGACCTGCTGGAATGTCGGCTTGGCATCGACGTCGGCGCCCAAAACGCGGTCAACTTCCTCATACGCCTTCCGAAGCACTTCCGGATTCTTGAGCATGGCGTAGATCGCGCAGGACAACAGGCCGCTCGTGGTCTCGTGGCCCGCAATCAGAAAGGTGTTGATCTGGTAGCGGATGTTCACGTCGTCGAGTTGTTCACCCGTGACCTTGTCGACGCCGGTCATCATGGCGTTGAGCATGTCCTTGGTGCCAGCAGCTGCGTCGGCATTCTTGCGCCGTTCGGCAACGATTTCGTCGACCATCTTGTTCATGAACGCCACGTCGGCTGCCATGTCGGTGCGCCTCGCGCGCATAAACAGCCCTTCGAGCGGGATCCCGCGCGTCATCATGATGGTTTCGAGCGAGCGCACCAGCGCGCCGACGAACGGATGGTAGTCCTCGCGATAGAACGAATTGAAGCGATAATCGAAGCCGCACAGCCCGATCGTATCCAGCGTCAGCGCCGTCATGTCGTGAACGACATCGATCTCGTCGTCAGCGTTGAGCCGTTCCCATTTCTTGACGAGTTGCTCGGCTATATCGACCATCATCGGATGGTAGGATTGCATCGCCCGGCCGCCGAACGGCGAGAGTAGGATGTTGTGTGCCTTGGCCCAGTTCGGCTCGGTGGTGTCAGCGGTGAACAATCCATCGCCGCCGATTGAACGAACACGGCGCAGCGCCCCGCGCACGGCTTTGTCGAAACGCTTTTCGTCGCTCAACTCGTTGACGAGATCGAATCCACCGACGATCACCAGCGGCTGGCCCATCATGTCGAGCCAGAAGATCGGTCCAAGCTCCTTGGTCTTGCGTACCAGATCCTGCACCGGCGCGGTTGAATCCAGCGACAGCATATTGCCGACGACAGGCTTCTTCGGCGGAT